>USNU01000197.1 GCA_900556095.1 uncultured Bacteroidales bacterium
GACACCCCAACCGGTGGCATTGGTGGACGCACGCAAGGGCGTGGATATGTTTCGCAACGAGAAAATAGATGTACCCGTGTTGGGTATCATTGAGAATATGGCATGGTTCACACCTGCCGAACTGCCCCAAAACCGCTATTACATCTTCGGACACGATGGTGGCAAACGTTTGGCGGAAGAACTCAATGTTCCTTTGCTTGGGCAGATACCTATCGTGCAGAGTATTCGCGAGGCAGGCGACGAGGGCGAACCTATTGCTATGCAGGCAGGGCACCCCGCAGCTGAAATCTTCGATGAAATCGCGAGGAAAGTGTAATGGCTTCCAATAATACCACCGCCTTAGGCACAGAACCCATCGGCAAATTGCTGATGAAGTTCGCTTTGCCCGCCATCATCGCGATGACGGCAAGTTCGCTATACAACATAGTGGACACTATATATATAGGTCATGGTTGCGGTGCGTTGGCTCTGTCTGCATTGACGGTGGCAAAGCCGTTTATGGATATATGCGCCGCTTTTGGCAGTTTGGTGGGCGTGGGTGCCAGCACGGTGTTGGCAATCAAACTCGGCGAGAAAGACTATGAATCCGCCAACAAAGTGTTGGGTAATGTGCTGGTTCTCAATGTAATATTGGGTACATTGATTATGGTAGTCGGACTATTGGGATTAGAGCCGATTCTGCGTGCTTTCGGCGCGAGCGATGACACGTTGGAGTATGCCCGCCAATATATGGAGATTATCCTCTTTGGAAATATACTGACGCATATCTACTATGGTTTGAATAACATTTTGCGCTCGATGGGGCACCCGAAGTTGGCGATGACCTCCACGATAGTAGCCGTCGTCGTGAATATCATTCTCGACCCGATATTCATTTTCGGACTCGATATGGGTGTGCGTGGGGCAGCATTGGCAACGGTCATCTCGCAGGCGATTGCCGTGGTGTGGCAGTTTACTATTTTCCGCAACCCGAAGGAATTGCTACATTTCCATCGCCGTATTTGGAAACTCGATAAGCAAATCACATTGCAAGCATTGTCTATTGGATTATCGCCTTTCCTGACCAATCTGGCAAGTTGCTTTGTGGTGATAATCATCAACAACCAACTCAAACGTTATGGGGGCGATATGGCGATTGCCACGTATGGGGTTATCAACCGCGTGGTGTTTGTGTTCGCGATGATTGTGATGGGGCTCAACCAAGGTATGCAGCCGATAGTGGGGTACAACTATGGCGCAAAACAGTACCATCGTATGCTCCGTACATTCAAACTGACGGCTATCTGTGCCACTATCACGACGAGTATCGTATTCGTGTTGGGCGAGTTTTGCCCCGAATTGGTGGTGCGCGTATTCACACACGATGTCGAACTGATTGCCCAATCCGTTGCGCCTATGCGTATCATCTGCTGTTCGATGTTGATTGTTGGTTTTCAGATGGTTGCGGGTAACTTGTTTACCAGTATCGGTATGGCCAGCAAGGCGATATTTCTGAGCCTGACGCGCCAAGTGCTATATCTTATTCCGCTGACGCTGTTTGTTCCTCTGTTGTTTACCAACGCCCCTCTTCTTGGCGTATGGTGGAGTCAGCCTATCAGCGACACCTTGGCGGCTATCACGGCTGCGATAATGCTCTGGGTACAGATACGCAAGTTCAAAGCCCTGATACAAGAGCAGGACGCCTATCTCACAACTGTCCCGCCTCAACCAGATTGATGACGCGCTCGACGATTTTGTCTTTGTCTTGGGCATCATATTCTTCTTTCAGGTCGTTCTTGAATAGTTTGGCTACGAACTGCCACCAATTGGCACTGGCTTTGCCGCGGTATTGTTTGATGAGTTCGTAACTGGTCCGGTCGCTCTCGCGGTCCATCAGTTTCATCAGCATCTGCCCCTGCGAGGCATACATACCGCGGAAATCTTGTTCATATTTCTGAAACAAGTACTTTTCGTATTTCTTCCACCAGCGTCGGCGCGCCTTGTGGTCTTGTATCTTTGCCAGTTCCTCGTCGGCGAACTCCATGTCCCGACTAATCATTTTGGCATACGGGAGTGTCTTTTTTACATCGCGCACTGTGCGCCAATAGAAACGCTCCTGTTTTTTATTCTTAAATTTGAGTGGCGGATAGACATATACATCGTGCAGATATGCCAAATAGACGGTGTCGCCATTTTCCACACGGAGCATGAGTGAGTCCAAACGTGCCGGTGCAGCACTTGCACAAACAAATACCGCACACAGAAAGCACACTATGAGACTCGTTCGCTTCATCTTTTTTCTAATTTGGCATACGTGAGCAGAAGTGTTTTCTGCCCTTTGGTATCAAAGAGAATATCTATCTTATCATTGTCATTCTCACAATACACTCTCTGCACAGTCCCTTCCCCAAACACACGATGATAGACCCGGCTGCCACTGGGGTAGTCGGTATCGGCTATTTGCCCTATATTCATTGCGGCTTTTACCGGTTTCAGGGGTTTGGAGAAAGTTGGTTTAGTATAGTCATCGTCCGTCCACGTGTTATTCCCCCACCGCGGGCGGTCGTATAGCGGTTGCGCTGCTGGTGGTGCAGCCACCTCCAGATAGTGTCGATCGATGTCGTTGAGGAAACGCGACGGGGAGGTAAAGGTGACCTGCCCGTTGCGGAAACGCTGTCGCGCATACGACATGTGGCAACATTCCATAGCGCGGGTAATAGCCACATAGAGCAGACGGCGCTCCTCCTCTATTTCGCTCGGTTTCACGCAGTACTGCGAAGGAAACAAGTTTTCCTCCATTCCCACAACATACACTATTGGGAACTCCAATCCTTTGGCGGCGTGGATAGTCATCAGCGTAACACGCGAAGTTTGATCGGCAAGGTTCTCGTCTTGATCGGTCAGGAGCGACACCTCGGCGAGAAAATCGGTAATTGGCGTAAACGAAACACCCTCCTCTGTACGCTTGTCCACAAACTCATGAATCCCATTGAGCAACTCTTGCAGGTTTTCCGCACGATCAATACCTTCGGGCGTTCGGTCGAGCATAGCAGCGGTGCGCACCCCTGACTGCCCGAGTGCCATCTCCGCGAACTCGTACGCATCTTTAGTCTCTGCCGCCTCGCGCAAACGTGCTATCAAGTCGGAGAACAGAATCAGTTTCTTTGCCGTAGCACCTTGTACCGGTAGCGAACACTCCAACGGGTGCGTTACCACATCCATCATACTGATGCCGTGTATAATGGCAGTATCGGACACCTTGCGAAGTGTGGTATCGCCTATCCCTCGCGAGGGAAAATTGATAACACGCAGCAGTGCCTCATTGTCCAACGGATTGACTGCCAGACGGAAATAGGCAATGGCATCCTTGATCTCCTTGCGCTGGTAGAACGACGTGCCGCCATAGATACGATAGGGGATATTGCGTTTACGCAGTTCGTTTTCAAATGCACGCGACTGCGCATTGGTACGGTAGAGGATTGCCATATCATTGTAGTCGCGGCGCAAGAGTGTATGATCTTTGCTGATTGCCTTGGCCACGGCTTCCCCCTCATCGCGGTCGGACATATAGGCATTTAGGTCAATCCGTTGCCCTTTCTCTTTCTCCGAATAGACCTCTTTGGGAATCTGGTGTTCGTTGTGATGAATGAGCGAGTTGGCGGCATTGACAATCGTCTGCGTCGAACGGTAGTTCTGCTCCAGCTTGATAACGCGT
>USNU01000198.1 GCA_900556095.1 uncultured Bacteroidales bacterium
AGCAATAATCAACAGACAATGAATATACTGAAGACTCCCATTGAGGGATTGTTGGTGATTGAGCCACAGGTATTTCGCGATGCACGCGGTTATTTTGTAGAGACCTACAACGAACAACGCTACCGCGAGGCAGGTATCGAGGCGCAGTTTGTACAGGATAATCAATCTTGTTCCTCGTATGGCGTGGTGCGCGGTCTGCACTTTCAGCGTCCGCCCTATACGCAGGCGAAATTGGTAAGTTGTACGGTGGGCAGAGTGTTGGACGTGGCTGTGGACTTGCGCAAGGATAGTCCCACTTTCGGACAATGGTATTCGGTGGAGTTGTCGGCGGAGAATCATCGTCAGTTCTTTATCCCGCGCGGGTTCGCACATGGTTTCTCGGTATTGAGCGAGACAGCGGTGTTTGCCTACAAGTGCGACAATCTATACCACCCCGAGGCGGACGGTGGTCTGCTGTTGAGCGATCCCGACTTGGCTATCGATTGGCAGGTGCCCGCTGAGGCGCGTATTCTGAGCGAGAAAGACCAAAAACACCCCTTGCTCAAAGACTTGGACAACCCATTCTGATAATTGCACATCGTTAATTGTAAATTGATATGAATCTCCTCATCACGGGCGCAAACGGACAACTCGGCAACGAGATGCGCAATTTGTCGCTGCAACATACATCGCACACCTACTTTTTTACGGACGTAGCCGAATTGGATATTACGAATCGTGAGGCGGTGCATACGTTTGTGAAAGATAATGCTATCGACTTGATAGTGAATTGTGCCGCTTATACCAATGTGGACAAGGCGGAGGAGGACGAACCTACTGCACGCCTTATCAATGCGGAGGCTGTTGCCAATTTGGCAAGTGCCGGTGCACGTGTCATACATATCAGTACCGATTATGTATTCTCCGGCGAGGGGTGGATTCCGTGTCGTGAAGACGACCCAGTGGCACCACGCACCGCCTACGGGCGCACCAAATATGAGGGGGAACAACTGCTACTCTCGCTGTGTCCGGAGGCGATAATCTTCCGTACCGCATGGCTCTATTCGCCCTATGGCAACAACTTCGTGAAGACAATGATTCGCTTGGGATTGGAGCGTCAGGACTTAGGCGTGGTGTTCGACCAAGTGGGGACTCCCACCTGTGCTGCCGACCTTGCGCAGGCTATCTTTGCGGCAATTGAAGCACCACAGTGGCATGCCGGTATCTACCACTTTACCGACGAGGGGGTCTGCTCGTGGTTCGATTTTACGATAGAGATACATCGTTTGTATAACCAACTGACAGACGGACAACGGATTACATGCCGTGTGCGCCCTATCTTGTCGTCGGAATATCAATACAAGACGCCGCGTCCGCACTATAGCGTGTTGGACAAAGCCAAGGTGAAACAGACCTTTGGCATAGAGGTGCCCTATTGGACAGATTCGCTCTGCAGTTGTATTGCTAAGTTGCTGAAAGACTGATATATGGCTGATTTTGATTTGCGTGTGCCGTTGGATTTCCTGTCTGAGTTGGCACTTCATAACGACCGCGATTGGTTTCAGGCGCATAAGGATTGGTACACAGCGAGTTACCAACAGTTTACGCGCTTCTCTGAGGCATATATTGCGGGACTGAGCCGGATAGATGATACCTTGGCGGGCTTGCAAGCCAAAGATTGCATCTGGCGCATCTATCGGGACGTGCGTTTCTCGGCAGATAAGCGGCCGTACAAAGAGTGGTTTGGCGTTTTCCCTGCTGCCAAAGGCGGAAAGAAATCGCTGCACGGTGGCTATTATGTGCATATCCAACCCGGAAAATGTATGTTCGCTGCCGGTATTTGGGACCCTACGCCCGAACTGCTGAAGACACTGCGCAAAGAGATAGAGGCAAACTACGATGAAGTGGAGACGATAATGGCGCAGCCCCACTATAAGCGGTACTTCACCGATTTTGATACCGACAATATGCTCAAGAAAGTACCCAGTGGTTTTGACCCCGACTTTGTATATGCCGACTGGCTCAAGCGTAAGTCGTACATTATCAGCACAATGCTCACCGATGAGCAAGTATGTGCGCCCGGCTTTTTGGAGCATGTGTTAGACATCGCCTCGGCAGCCAAACCGCTCAACGACTTCCTCAATTACACCTTTGAGCAATACGGGGAGTTCCCCTCCCGCTGCGGCAGATAAGAGCAGACAAAAATAGTTGGCCCTGTAGTTCAATGGATAGAATACGGGTTTCCTAAACCTTAGATCCGAGTTCGATTCTCGGCGGGGCTACTACAAAGAAAACAGACTGTCAAATCACTTGATAGTCTGTTTTTTCTTCGGTTGGAGTAGTATGTTCTGATGGTTTATGGTCGGCAAGTGATGTGGAAACAGGCTTGCTGCCATTCGTATTTTACGTAGATGCGTCCGGCGCGTTGCTCGTTGAGCAGGACCTGACCGAGGACTAATTTGAGATTGTCTTGGGTCATATAGTCGCGCGTGGCAGTAACCTTGTCAAAATGGGTGTATGTGATGTCGAAAGTGGTGCCATAGCAATGGCAGGAGGTGGAGACGGCGTTGATATTGCCGCTTTTTTGCAACAGGCGTATATCTTCTTGCGTGCGCAAGATACTACTCACGCGGAAACGATAGTGCGGCAATCCGTTGCGTTGCAGAATATCGGCAAAGCCCTCGCCAATGATATTCAGTTCGCGTGCTGCCGCCGGCACCAAATAGGGTACGGAGTGGGTGAGCGAGTCGATGATATAGTTGTCGCTTGTGCGCACCGGTTGCAGTTGCCGGTACATCTTCTGTGCTTCTGCCCGGTTGCGCGGAGGAGCCGACAAGCCCAACGCCTGTGCGGCTTTCAGTTGGCGGGATTGGTTGTCGCAGAACTTGGCTTTGTAACTGAATGTGCGCCCGGGATAGGCGACAAGGTTGTCTTCTACAATATCCTGTTTATCAGGGCTTTTTCCGCAAGATACAAGTCCTATAAGAGCCACCACGAGGGCGGCTCTTACGGATAAAGACAGGTATCGGGTCAGTCCCTTGAGATATTTAGATACTCCACTCAAAACCATCCTTGGTATCTTTGATGTTAAAACCGAGTTCGGTGAGCGAGTTGCGTATCTTGTCGCTGGTAGCCCAGTCCTTTTGGCGTTTGGCGTCCAAGCGGATACCGAGAAGCAGGTCGATGGCTCCGCGATAGGCTGTCATCTGACGGTTGTCGGTGCCCGACTCTTCGAAACGCAGACCGAGAATATCCACAGCAAACGTTTTCCATACCGACTGCAGTTCGTCCAAGTCTGCCTTGGAGATAGTGCCCTTTCCGTCATATACGGTATTGATGGCGCGTGCGGAATCGAAGAGGTGCGAGATGACAATGGGCGAGTTGAGGTCGTCGTCCATAGCCTCTTCGCAACGCTCACGCAGACCGGCGTTGTCCACTGTGCTTGTGGCTTCCGGTGTAAGTTTCATCAGGCGGGTATATGCCTCTTGCAGGCGTGCAAAACCTTTCTCTGCTGCCTCTAATGCCTCGCTCGAGAAATCAACCGTAGAGCGATAGTGCGCCATCAGGATGAAGAAACGGATAGTCATAGGCGAGAAAGGCTGTGTGAGCAACGGGTGGTCGCCATGGAAGAACTGCTCCAGGGTGATGAAGTTGTTGTAACTCTTGCCCATCTTCTTGCCCGCGATGGTAATCATATTGTTGTGCATCCAATA
>USNU01000199.1 GCA_900556095.1 uncultured Bacteroidales bacterium
GGAAGTGAAGACTCCGTGTTTGTGCAGTGCCACGTTCTCACTTTTGTTCTTTGAACCAGTGTTGGGGTACTTTAAGTATGCTCCGAGAGTTGAGTAGGTAAGGTTGAGTCCGTATAAATCATTGAGATAAGGCATTTTTGTCAAGATGCGAAATCCCTGTGCATTACCATCGAATTGTGTAAAATCGAGACGTTGCTGCTCCGACAAATCATCCAACAAGTGATTTCCCCGGTGTAGAAAATAGTCTTGTATAATGTTTTCCCCGCAATGTCCGAAAGGCGGGTTGCCGATATCGTGTACAAACGCTGCCGTTTTGAGAATGGCGGATATTTCGCGTTCCCAATCGCGGTCATCGTTACCATAGGTGGTTCTGAATTGTGGAGTACGGCAGATACCGATTGCCAATGAGGCAGCAACGCTCATCACCTCCATGGAATGTGTAAGGCGTGTATGTACGGAGTCCCCGTTGGTAAGAGGGAATACTTGTGTTTTGTCGTGCATACGTCGTGCGGCATTGCTGAATATCACACGCCCAAAATCGCTCTCGAAATCATTACGGAAATCGGGAACAATACCGTATGGTGTGTTTTGATGCGAATGTTGGTTGAAAGTAAACACCGATTGACGTTCGCGTTCTATGGACAGGTATTCATACCATTTAATATCGGCATACATATTAGTTCGTGTTTCGTTGATAGGGCAAAGGTACGGCTTTTTTGTGAAATAAGCAATAGATAACGGATTTTGATGGTTGCAATACAATGTAGAATGTATAGGTATTGCATAAAATATGTATGAAGATACGCTTAACCGCCCCGCAAAAAGCCTGTACTTTCTGCGTAATGGGTATTATGAGGTATGGAAATGGTATATTCTGTATTTTTTTGCATATTGTATGTGTGGTAAGATTAGGAATAGAGGCAAAACGTGGAGAAAATAGCATAGTGCTTGTGTATGTCTGTTTTTTTGTGTAACTTTGCACGCTAATCGTATTTGGAAAATCAATGGGCTGTAAGCAAGTAGATAGGTCTTCGGACGAACATAAGACGGGTTGGCTATTGCGAGTATGGGTAATGCTTGTGGGGGTGGTATGTTCGATAACTGCCGTTGCAGATGACAGACCCTATCTGTGCGAGTTGGGATTGCAGGCGGGGTGCGGATATTATGTAGGCGATGCGACAACGCACATTTTTAACAATCCGCGTGAGGCATACGGAGCGCATTTCCGGTATAAGTTTACCAACCGTTGGGCATTGCAGGTAAAGGGGCTTACGCAGCGTATCACGGGCTATGCATACGATGACCGGATGCAGAAACAGGATGCGATGTGGAGTACACAGATGGTTAACCTTGATGCAATGGCGGAGTTCAACTTCTTCCGCTTTGGTGGAAAGACATACGACACACGTATTAAGCCGCTGACCCCTTATATATTCCTCGGGATGGGTGTGGCGATGTACGGCGACGGAATGAATATCGGCGGTTGGAATTGGAGTGACTATGGTGGCAAAGTGCCTGTGGCGTTTTATATCTCGATGGGTTTCGGATTAAAATGGAAATTTGCGAAAAGGTTCGGATTGAATTTAGCATGGCAGCATAATCTATATATAGCTGATAATCTGGAGGGTATGGCGAACTTGAACAATACATACGACCTCAATGGCAGCAATATATTGAACTTTGATGTAACTTCGCAACTCACTCTCGGCATAGTTTTTGAATTTGCCCAAGAGAAAAAGGAATGCAGAACCTGTATGTATTGACAATACGTAATTATAAATGTATGGATTATAAAGACCAGATAGATAAATCGCGTATGCCACGCCACGTGGCTATCATTATGGATGGAAACGGGCGTTGGGCGAAGAAGCAGGGGTTGGCGCGTATGTTCGGACACCGACAGGGGGTGCAGACCGTGCACAACATAGCCGTTGCAGCTGCAGAGATTGGAATAGAGTATTTGACGCTTTATACATTTTCTACGGAGAATTGGAACCGCCCGAAAGAGGAGGTGGATGCGCTGATGAGTCTGTTGGTGGATACGATAGTAAAAGAGACTCCTACACTGATGCAAAACAACGTGCGACTCCTTACTATAGGCGACATTGGTCGTCTCCCAGAGGCGGCACGACAGAAATTTGAGCAGTGTATGCGCGAAACGAGTCAGAATACAGGGCTTAAGATGGTGGTTGCTCTTAGTTATTCCGCACGTTGGGAAATAACACACGCTATGCAACAGGCTGTGCAAATGGCACTTACGGGCGGGTTGCGTGTAGAGGATATCAACGAAGAGTTTGTATCATCGTGCATGACGACTCGCAATATGCCTGATCCCGATTTGCTAATCCGTACCAGCGGAGAACTGCGATTGAGCAATTTCTTACTATGGCAGTTGGCTTATTCGGAACTCTATTTTACTGATTGTTTGTGGCCTGAGTTTACGCCTGAGGAGTTTTATAAAGCAATCGTAGATTATCAACATCGTGAACGTAGATTTGGCAAAACCAGTGAACAAATTCGTTAATATACTATTTTTTCTTTTTCTTGTATCTGTGGCTGCCTTGGCGCAAACTGCCAAGCAGACAATGGTTGCAGATACTATAGTAAGTGATTCGCCGTTTGTACAAGATAGCGCAGAAACGAATGTCCCCGAGATTGAGTACTCGCTGCAACGTAAGACTTACGAGATTGCGGGGATTGAAGTGTCGGGGGCGGATAGTTACGAGGATTTTGTGCTGATAGGGTTCTCTGGTTTGGCTGTAGGCGATAAAATTGAGGTGCCGGGGGACCAGATTACCAAGGCTATCAAGCGCTTTTGGAAACAGGGACTTTTCTCCGACGTAAAGATCAAAGCAAAAAAGATTGAAGGCTCTAAGATCTGGTTGCAGATAGAATTGAAACAACGTCCGCGTGTGTCGGAGGTGGCATATCAGGGATTGAAAAAGAGCGAAAAAGAGGATGTGGAAGTAAAGGTGGGCATTCGCAACGGCAGCCAGATGACACCGAACCTGTCTGACCACGCCAAGACGGTGATAAAGAAGTATCTTGCTGAAAAAGGTTTCCACAATGCCGAGGTGCAGGTGCTGGAATTTCAGGACCAAGACCATCCTGGGTATGTGAAAGTGGCGATCAATGTGGATAAGAAGACCAAAACAAAGGTGGGAAAGATTTATATCACGGGGAATAGTGCCTTGACACACAACCAGATCAACAAGGCGATGAAGAAGACCAATGACAACAATATCATCAACCTCTTTCGCACCAAAAAATTTGTTACTGAGGAGTATGAGAAGGACAAACAGGCTGTAATAGAGAAATATAACGAGATTGGTTATCGTGATGCATACATTGTTGCCGACAGCGTGGTGCCGAACCCGGAAGACCCGACACGTGTGGATGTGTATATGACTATAAGCGAGGGGGATAAGTACTATATCCGTAATATCAAATGGGTGGGAAATACCGTCTATCCCTATGAGATGTTGGACGTTACTTTGGGTGTGAAGAAAGGCGATGTGTATAACCTAAAGACCCTGAATGAGCGTTTGCAGTCGGACGACGATGCTGTTGCCAAACTATATACTGACCGTGGTTATCTGTTCTTCAATGTCGATCCCGTGGAGGTGAATGTGGAGAACGATAGTATCGATTTTGAGATGCGTATGTACGAGGGCAA
>USNU01000200.1 GCA_900556095.1 uncultured Bacteroidales bacterium
GAGCCACTTTACGCATTGCGGAGTTAGGCTTTTTAGGAGTTGTTGTGTAAACACGTACACATACACCACGACGCTGCGGGCAACTGTCCAATGCAGGGCTTTTGCTCTTGTCGAGAAGTTCTGCTCTTCCTTTTCTAACTAATTGTTGAATTGTAGGCATTGTAACTTGTTGTTTGTTAATAATTTATCATTTATTTCCTTGCTTTCCATCCTCACCCGAGCCTCTACCGTTCTGCACACAAAATCTCGCGTGCGCATGCGCGACAAGGAGGGCAAACCGCGAAAAAGCGTGCAAAGGTACGACTTTTTTTTGGATTGTGCAAACTTTTATTACAAGAAAATCAACATTTTAAGTATTTTCTCATAATTTTACGCAAAACGGAAAAACACCAACAATAGGAAACTCCGAGTATGGCAAGGCACCACTCCTATGCTTTGACAGGTTGTTTGCGGGCAACAACAATGGTTACGGCGATGACAATCAGCGCAATACCGACACAGGAACGGGCTGTCAGATGCTCCCCGAACAATGTCAAGCCGACCAATACAGCAGTGATAGGCTCCATCGCCCCAAGAATAGCCGTTTGGGTGGACCCGATAGTTTGGATTGCAAGGGTGGTCAATACCAGAGAGAGAGAGGTGGGAAAGAGAGCGGAACCTACACTATAGCCCCAATGCAGCCCTTGCGGGATAGCCAGATGACCTCCCAAAAGCAACAAGACGGCGAGCATCAACGCCCCGAAAAGAATAACAAAGAAAGTAACTTTTGCAGGCGGCATGTGGGTAATATGCCCCTTGTTAATAAACACCAAATAAACAGCATACGTAAGGGCAGACCCCAACGACAGAAGCACACCGACAATGCTAACGTGTGCCGAACCATTGATTTCACACAGTACACCTATTCCCACCGTTGCCAAAGCGAGACACCCCCACACTAACGGCGCCACACGTTCATGGAAAACAAACGCCATCAACACGGCAGTTACAATCGGATATACAAACAAAATCGTGCTAGCAAGCCCCGCATCCATATAGTTATACGACAGATAGAGAAGCAGTGATGACAATGCCATTACGGCACCGAGCAAAGCAATCTGCACCGTCTCTGACTTGCTCAAACGGAAATCAATATGCTGCATAAGCATCAGCATCGCCAACATCGGAACGCTCAACGCATACCGCCAGAACAGCACCGACAGCGAGTCCAAACCATCGTGGTAGAGGGGCAATGCAAACATCGGGTTAAGCCCATAAAAACCGGCAGCAAAAATACCGAATAGATAACCGACAGACTTCGAGTGAGACATATCATCTGATTAAAAGCGCACAAAAGTACTGCTATTTTTGGGATTGCACAATACACAATTGCACAATCCGAGAAAAAGCAGTACCTTTGCAATGCATATTTAAGAATTAAGCGTAAGAATGCTATCCTCAGAAGAAAAACACTGGTCCAACACTGATGATAGTATGTGCAAAAGGCCAGGTGGATGTTAGGAGGATAGGCTTTCTCTATCCGGAGGCACAGTCCACGCCAAGCGCATCCTAGGCCAAAATGAACAAAAGATGAACAACAGATTACAAGAATATATGGATACAATCTGTGCTATATCAACTCCATACGGCTGCGGCGGAATAGCTGTAGTGCGTGTGAGCGGAAAGCAGGCAATTGCCCTCACGGACAGCCTGTTTCATGGGCGTAGAGCCTTATCGGATATACCAGCCAACACCATTCTTTTTGGGCATATCGAGCGCAAAGGCGAGGTATTGGACGAGGCGTTGGCGAGTGTGTTTCGCGCACCTCACTCATTCACGGGCGAAGATGTGGTGGAAATCAGTTGCCATGGCAGTCTGTATATCCAACAGACATTGTTACAATGGTTGATAGAGGCAGGCTGCCGTATGGCAAAAGCGGGCGAGTTTACGCAGCGAGCCTTTCTCAACGGCAAGATGGACTTGGCGGAAGCCGAAGCGGTGGCTGACCTGATTGCTTCGCAGTCGAAAGCCGAAAAAGACCTGGCACTCAGCCAGTTGCGCGGCAGTATATCGGGCGAGTTGCAAGGTTTGCGGGAACGATTATTGAATTTTACGTCGCTTATTGAACTCGAACTTGATTTTGCCGACCACGAAGAGTTGGAATTTGCCGACCGTTCCAAATTGACTGCTTTGGCACAGGAAATAGAACATAAACTAACGCAACTGACCCATTCTTTCAAGACAGGCAACGCCATTCGCAACGGCATACCGGTGGCAATAGTGGGGGCTACCAATGCAGGTAAATCCACGCTACTCAATGCCCTCGTGGGCGAGGAGCGTGCTATCGTAAGCGACATACGCGGCACAACCCGAGACACCATCGAGGATACATTGGTTATCAATGGCATACTATTTCGGTTGATTGATACAGCGGGTATTCGGGAAACGGGTGACCCATTAGAAGGTTTGGGTATTGAACGAAGCCGTCAAGCCGCAGAAAAAGCACAGATTATTGTGCAGGTTATTGATTCCACCTCCCCGCAAACCGATCTTTTTGGAATTAACCTCACGGGCAAGATACTCCTGCAAGTTTGGAACAAGGCAGACCTATGCACCATTAACCAGGAACCATTAACCAAGAACAACAGGCAATGTCTTGCAGAATTAACAGACTCTCTTTCCCTCTCGGCCAAGAACGGCGATGTAGAGGTGCTGAAAGAGGCGTTGGCAAAGGCGGCTGCCGAACAGATGGAAACCACCAGTACCGTAACAATCAGCAATGCCCGTCATTATGAGGCATTGGTACGTGCATTAGAGGCTATTCAACGTGTACAACAAGGACTACAAGACGGACTTTCAGGCGAGTTTCTCAGTATGGATTTACAAGACTGTCTGGACGCTCTCGGTGAGATTACAGGGCAAGTTACTTCTCAAGAGGTTCTGAACAATATATTCAGTCATTTTTGCATAGGAAAATAAAAAACATTGGTTATATAAAAAATCGCATCTACGCAGCGGGACTTGATATAATTTTAACACTGACCAATGGTTCTGCTGTGTATACGTCTCTTGTGCGCCTGCCAGCAGACCGATGGTAATCAATACTCGTTTCGTCCGAGGGGGGGCTTCGAGGCACAGAAAGAACAAATGCGGATAGATATTCCCAACCCGCTTAATTTCGATTCGAGGAATAGTTCAGGGGCAGGCAATAGCAGCAGTTTGTATTTTCCGAAACGGGAACATACTAAAATTGGCATAAAATTTGCGCACATCGGTGCAGACGCGTACCTCAGTTGGGACTCCTTTGGTGCACAGAGCCTAACAGCCCAAGGGGTATTCTTTGTGGAAACACACAAGAATATAGAAACGAATATCATTGGCGGGTTGGGCTATTGGTGCGGAATGGGAGCTGCAGAGTATGTTGTAAGCATTGATCATACAGAAATATACAGATACACAAAATGAAGACAATAAAAGCACGTTTTATCTTGCGTTTGAATTTGCTTCTCGGGGCGATAGTAGGTATACTGACAGGCTGCGGGAGTAGCAAAAAAGCCGTTGACCGTTCAGGTGAGATAATGGCGATGTATGGCATTCCGATGGCGCATTATCAAGTGAGCGGTACGGTACGTGATGCGGATAATCACCCCATAAAAGGTGCACAAGTGGTGGTAAAAGGGTATAAGAACTTTG
>USNU01000201.1 GCA_900556095.1 uncultured Bacteroidales bacterium
GGACCATCCTATATCATCTATCCCTTCATCTCAATGTCGCCCGTCATTGTCATTACTTTGGCGGCTATCTTCTTGCGCGAGAAAGCCACCCATTGGCAGATGGCAGGTATCGCCGTCGCTTTGGCGGCTATCCTCCTGCTCTCGCTCGAAAGCAATACCGAGGGCAGTCCCGTGTCGGGCTGGCTGTGGATAGTGCTCGCTGTGCTGGTCCTGCTGGCTTGGGGCGTACAGGGATTCTTCATGAAGTTTGCTAACAACTCTATGGATGCGGAGTCTATCTTTGTTTGGATGGCACTCACTGCGGTCTTGCTCATGCCTGTGGCATACTTTATGTCCGGCGACGCTGCCGCTTTCTTCGCACAGGAGAGTGTCGCAGTACCGTTCTGGTCTTCATTCGGAATACAGATTCTCAACTCTATCGGCGCACTCACATTGGTCTATGCCTATCGTTATGGCAAGGCGGTTGTGGTCTCCCCTATGGAAGGACTGTCCCCTATGGTTACGGTCTTGCTGTCGTTGATAATTCTCCAGGTAATTCCCAACCCATTGCAAATTGCAGGGCTCCTTTGCGCCGCTTTTGCAATGTACGCCCTCTCCAAGTAAACAGAACATCATATTTCTGCACAATACCCTGAATAATAGACCTCTATGAAATAGTAGTTTTCTCTACTAAGCACCGGTCAACAATCAAGGCTGCCCTAATCAAACAGGCAGCCTTGATTGTTGTTATATAATTCCTAATTAGTCTTGTCGCAAGTCTATCGTGGGGGAGCAGGGGAAATGCAAGGAGGGTTCTATGTGGATGATACCTTTCCTCGATACCTATTGCAAGTATTTCTTGCCGTCGCGGATGACAATACCTTTGTAGTTCTCGTCCACTTCCATACCCAGCAGGTTGTAGGTCTTTCCGTTGTTGAGGCTCCGCGCGGGCGTCAGTGTGGTTTCTTTGTCGTAAATCAGATTTATACCATACAGATTCACACCGCTTCTCCCGCTGCCGATATACAGAGTTGTACTGCCGCCTACATACCGATAGGTCAGTTTACTCAGTTCGCTGCCTGGCACGTCTGCCCAGGTATGGATAGTGTTGTCCCATTGCTCTTTGGCCAACACAATCGGGCGAGGGGTATTGCTGTTTCCGCTCATACCATACACCTCTATCGTGCAACTGCCTTTCACCGCAAAACACAGATACCTATAGGTGGCACCCATCGTACCGCCAAATTTCAGACGCGATGTGAACTTGAGGTTCTCGCCGTATGTCTTGTTGCTGGCATCAATGGTGATAGTCTTGTCGCTTGTGGCGGCTATCGTCAGTCCGTCAATCGTTTGCATGGAACTGATGGTGCCTAAATTGGCAAATTGTGTATCCGAGAAGTTCCATGTTATATCCCCGCTCGGCTCCGGCGTTGGGTCTGGGTCTGGTTCTGGGTTGGGTTCTGGTTCAGGATCTGGAGTAGGGGTCTCGCCGCTATCGCACGAACTGCTCACGCTTCCGTCGGTCTTTACTGTCAGAGTAGCCCCCGCGCCGCAATTACCGGTAATCATCGTCTTGGAAGCATCTGCTGTAAGTGCCGTATAGGTATATGTAGGAGTTACCACCGCCCGACTGCTCACGTCAGCCGGAACACCTTTAGCAGATACACAATTCACAAACTTGGCACCGTTCTTGCCTCCGTATGACTTGAATATATTTGCGGACTTAGGCGCACCCTCAAAAGTACATCCCTCCACATAGCAGTCGGCGTTCTCCGGACCTATATAATAGTGTGCCACCGATGAATTCCAGTAGCAGTTCAGAAAGTGCAGACTCGCATTACGGCAGCGCAACATACGCTCCACACACCCTTCATCCCACCAGCAGTACGCCCACGTCATATTGTACGTCCCGTCGGCGGGCTTGTCTGTGGGACTCGAACCGAGCAAGTTGCTGAAACGATGGTCAGCAGAACCGCCGCTGCCACCTGCCTTCGGCTTTTTCAGGTAGCGGAAACGACACCACGACACAGTGATATTGTCGGTATTGCCCTTGTTGTCAAAGTTGCCGTCGCAACCGTCCTGAAAGTCGCAGTGGTCCACCCAGGCATTGGTTACCCCGTCAAAACAGAGCAAGTCCCAACCATTGCAGTCGTATGCACCGGGACCCACCAACGTCAAGTTGCGCAAAATCAGATTATTCGACCCTTTCTGGAAATATAATATTCCGGATTGTTTTTGGTTTTGTTGCAACGAGATAAGTTTCACACCGGGCAGAGCCATCAGCGTCTTGTCGCTGGCTGTTATTTTCAAACACGACGACACTGTAATATCCCGTGTGATAATGATTACCTTCTGCCCTTTGGCTGTCAGTGCTTTCTGCAACTCATCGGCAGCGCTGACCAATGTAGGAGAAACATTGCCTCCGCCGGTGGCGTTCTTACCATAGCCGACAGGCGCACTTGCGCAATACGAAACTTCTGCACTCGCACCGATATGCACGGCAAGGAGCAATAAAATCAATAGTTTTTTCATCTTCATATACCTTAAATAAGACGTGAAATTACCTTTTAGACAACGCAAAGGTACAAAAAAAGTTTCTTCTGCACCAAACGAATGGCACAGAAGAAACAAGAAGTGTCAATTATTTCACATCGCCCCTTGTCGGGGATGTCAAACGACTATTCTTCCACAATCATTTCTGCTTTCAGGTCCTCATAGAAATGAGCACGCGCAGCACTTACATACGGTTGCAACCAGATGAAACCGATGCCGAGCGTGAAGCAGCAGAGTATCATCCAACCGATAAATGTGAGGTCTAATACAAACAAGTCCCACTTATGCCCTTTCATCATCTGTCTGCTTGTGCGCAATGCTTCGGTGGCAGTCAGTTCCGGATAATCGCGCAGCAGGTAAGGAACCATCGCGTAGGCGTATGCCAAAATAAAAATACCTATGCCTAACGTTACAATACCCAACCCGAGTTGTGCTAATGCGACTAATACTAAGGCAGGTACGCTACGCGAATAGTCGCGTTTGAAATACGCAAGCATGTCATTCGTGGGTGTATGGCTCTCGCAACGGACAAGGGAGAGCATCGCATTGTTAAAACCATAGCCAAGAGGCACAATAAGCAACAACGAGACTGCCACTTGTACGCCCGAAAGGGAACCTTGCAGCCATAGTATCTCTTGCGGAGCCACCACACTGCCCACACTGAAGATACAAGCAATAGCGTAAATAATCAGAACGGCTAACGCGGACTCATTCCAAACGCCGCGGAGGGATTCACGTGCCATAGCACGATATTCAGAAGAAGATTTCATAATATAGATTGTGTTATTTATTGTTTATATTTGTGTGATCTAATGCCCCTGTTTGATAATTTTTGATTTAATTTTCCGTGTATTTGTTTCCAAGTAAAAATTAACGGTTAATTAATGGAGAATTTTTAATGCCCTTTTGATGGAGAAATTAACGTTTCCATTTCCCGAGCGCCAAGTCCTCTTTGCGGGTCATCTCCGCCTTGCTTTCGGGCGTCTTGTCGCCTTGCCCTGTTAGGTGCAGGATACCGTGAATCAGGATACGCAACAGTTCATTCGGATAGTCGGTACCAACCATTGCCGCATTGCTGCGGACGGTATCTTCCGAGATAAATATGTCCCCGTTCAGGCATGAAGCCGTCGTGTAGTC
>USNU01000202.1 GCA_900556095.1 uncultured Bacteroidales bacterium
ATCTTTAAGATTTCAATCCTCTGTCAAGCCACTAAAAAGAGTACTCAAAACAGCAAAGGATGTGCAAGGGATACGCATAGGATAGACTACCGATAAAAAGTGTCGAATTTTAAGATAGGTAATTCATCGAATGGCTTTTCCCGACTTCATTGCTGCTGCAAGGCACAGCACGCTGCAGATTCCGTTTGTGGTAATGGAAATTGCCAGCAATTTCAGAGGTCCGAAAGCGTGCAGCCAAGCCAATACAGAACTTCCGGAACCTATTACAATAAAGCAGATTATCGCAGCATATCGCAGCCTTGTATTCTGCAGTTTCCTACAACAAAGCCCCCCGAATAACAAGGCTAAAAGCGCATAAAATAAGGCATTCAGCAGGTGTATCACCACACAAAGCCATGTGTTATGCAGCACGCCATGTTGGAGGAATTGTTTTTGTAGTCCGCTTTCGAGTTGATTGGCGCGATAGCGCATATAGTTTGAGTATCTGCCACTCGCCTGCAAAGAGGAAAAGGTAAACAGTCTAACATCGGGAGACGATTGGCAATATGTCAATAAATCCCGCAAGTGTTGCCAGTCATCCTCCGTACTCAGGTCGTATGCGTGGAACATAATCACACAGATAGCGTTTGTTTCATGGCATCGGGAAATTGTTGTTTGTGCCGCCTCCCAAGTTCCCATTTGTTCCATCAAGTGCCCGAGCGTCTCTGGATAATACTGAATATCGCTACGAATACTACTAAACATATCCGCTGACAGTATATGTATGGAATCGCGTTGCAATGCCATCGGAACATAGGCATTGATGGCATTATATGGCGGAATAAACGTGTTTATCGTTTTGCCTGTTGCTGATTCCAATATTTGCTTCCCTTTGTGGATACGTCGACTGGTCTCTGTTTCATTCAATGCGCCAAACTCGCCTCGGTGTTGTAAGTCTTGGTGTGTCAAGCCGTGCAATGCAATCTCGAAATTGTCTCTTTGCAATAGAGTAAGTAGAGTGGAATCGGTCACGGAAATCTGCTTTTCGTTACTGTCACAAGGAATTACGGCAATAGAAAGAGGTACATCTAGTTCGCTAAAGAGTTCAACTACTTTTTTGTCGGTTTCATTGGGATTTAGAGTAAGGTCATCATAGCGGAATACCACATCCACACCCCACAGGGGTAAACATAATAGCCACAATGCCGCAAAAATTACAAGATAATTTCGTGCCATAGATTGATAGATTTATGCAATGCTATCAATCTCGACGAGAACGGAAGCAGACACAAAAAAGTGCGAATCCTTTTCGCGTTCACGGGAAGTCCGGAATGAAAACCCGCCAAATGTACAAAGGATTCACACAAAGTGTGAAGCATGCTTGTACATTTGTGGATAGCCCTAACGAACTACTACCGTGAACATAGACTATTTCCGATAAGAAATTGTTTTCCGGACTTTTTCTTTGAACGCGAAATAATAGCCAATGCTGTTAAATAAATATGTCGGTTGTGCCGCCTGCCGGCACGCGGTTTACATAAGCAGTTTATTTTGTTTAGTTGTTATTGTTTATTGGTTGTCAGTTGTATTGTATTGATACAATACCTTTTACGCTTGCAAAGATACTGCTTTTTCGGCATTTGTGCAAATAAAATAAGTCTTGGGTAGGGAAGATAGGGTAGATAGGGTAGGTGGGGTAGGTCAATTCATACCTTTTGCACACATGCGCGTATGTGTATATATAGTTTTGCCAATCCATCTACCCTACCTACTCTACCTACCCGCCTTTGTGAACCTACTTGCTTACTTTTTGACATCTACTTGCTCGCTTTTAGGGGTATTTTCCTTTGATAATTGCTTAAATTTAGCCTAAAAAACACCCTTTTTTCGCTCATAAATCCCGTTTTACTTGCTCACCCTTGCACATATCCGGTGCTTGTATGTTGATTTGTTGTGTAATGATATTGCTCTGTATATCAACTGATTATATATCACTTTGCTCCCGCCTGTCCCCAATGTAGGGTGAGTAGGTGAGCAAGTAGAGTAAGTAGTTTATACCTTTACACGTACGTATGTGTATATATAGTTTTCAGAACTTACTTGCTCTACTTACTCACCCTACCTCAACAAAGTTTCTCCCCATGGTATCCCCAAAAACATTCCTTTTGTTAAGATTCGGTTGTGCATTGTACATTATAATTTGTACATAGAAAAGTCCTGTGGATGTCCTGTGGATGTCCTGTGGATAGCGGGTGCTTGCTCTCTTCATAAAAAGTGCTTTTTGTTAAGATTTCTTCCTGTTCCAACTCCCTGAAAAAAGCAACGCCCCGCCTATGGTAAGCACCCCACATGTATTTTCTTCGCACTTGTTCGATTTGGTACACTTTTTGCAATATGACCTGTACTAACCATTAAATTTTTATTATTATGATTTCCAAGAAGTTAGAAGAGGCATTGAATGCCCAAATCAATGCAGAGATGTGGTCTGCATATCTATACCTTAGTATGTCGGCGTACTGCCACCGTATGGGATATGCCGGTATGGCTAATTGGTTTATGGTGCAGTTCAAAGAGGAGCAAGACCATGCGATGATCTTCTTCAACTATTTGCAAAGCCGTGGTGGTGATGTACGTTTGGCGGCTGTTGACAAGGTAGAAACCGATTGGGCTAACCCGCTGGCTGTATTTGAAAACACTCTCGCTCATGAGCAGAAGGTTACTTCGCTCATCAACAACCTGATGGACATCGCCGTACAAGAGAAAGACTATGCCGCACAATCTCGCTTGCAGTGGTTTATTGACGAGCAAGTGGAGGAAGAAGAGAATGCTACGGACATCATTCAAAAACTGAAACTGCTGGACGGCAACTCCTACGGAATGTACGTCCTTGACCAGGAACTCGCCGCCCGCACCTACGTGCAAGCCGCTCCGTTGGCTACTGCCGAATAAGCACACGTATTAATCAGCATATAAAGAAAGAGGTCATCCCATCGGGGCGACCTCTTTTGTTTTGTGGTGCATTTATATTACATTCTCAACTTGAACCCGCTCAGCAGTGTGTCAGGACAGAAATGAAACACCGATGCCATTTCCCCTGCCATACAGAAACCGCAATTGCGGCATTGGTCTGTACCATACCCCACGCATAGACTGCGCTCTCCGTCGGGATATATGAAGTTAGTAACAAAGCATTCTTTGCCTAATTGTATCTTGCCCAAGGCATTGAGTTTCATCTTTTTGAGTTCCATCCTTTTGATCTTCCTCAGTTCCCTGCTCCTTCGATTCTGTCTGCCCTCTTTCTGCTCCCGGTCCCGGATTCGAATCCTGCTTCGCCGTATCCGTTTCCGCTGCTTCTGTCCCGGCAGACAGCGTATTCTCTGCCGTGCTTCCCTCCCGAAGCGCCGGTATCTGATCCCGCACTGCCGCGAGGAGATTTTCCATCCATCCCCTTCCGTCCTCTTTTCCGTCATAAAAAAGAAGCGGCATCATCACATCCACGGATAACTGCTCCGCCTGTGCTGCCGCCCGCTGCAGCAGAACTTTCCCCTCTGAGAAATGATTTTTCCGGAGAACCGCTGCACTGCGGAACAGCAGTATACTGCAGGACAGGAAAAGACATCCCCATCCGAACCATCGTCCATTTCGCCTGGCATTCCA
>USNU01000203.1 GCA_900556095.1 uncultured Bacteroidales bacterium
AAAAAAGAAACGTGGGGCGAAATATTCCTGCCAAGAAGTCCAAAACGGTTGCAAAGCAGCAAACTAAGAAAAATACCAAAACCGCTGTACCGGCAAAAACACCGGAGCAAGAAGCATGGGATTATCAGGAATTGCTGGCAAAGGTGGAACGTCATAACGAAAAAGTGGCAGCCTATATGACGCGTGACATATCTCATCGTGTAGGTATGTGGGGGCAAGTTGGTTATTCTGCTATCTTGCCGACTAAGTTTGATTATGAAAAAGAACCACCGTTAGGATTTCAACCGAAGGCTATCGGCGGTGTAGGTGGAGGAGTCGGCTTGGGCTATCAATTGCAGTATAAGAGTTTCTTATTCACCACAGGAGCAGAATTACAGATGTATAATTCGCACACACAATTGGGGAATATTGTGCGTGAGTTCTCTGTGGCACAATATGCATCTATGCACTATGCCTACGATTATCAAATGCAGGATTATTGGCAGGCTGGCTATGTGCAAATACCATTGATGTTTGGTATGGAACTTTCTGATTGGTATTGGCAACTTGGAGGCAAAGTGGGATTGAATGTGATAGGAACTTCCCGTCTCTCCGGACAACTGACAACTCGTATCAGGGATGATGAGCTGATAGATGCTTTACATAATATTCCTTCGCACGCTTTGGTGGATAATTATGATCTCAATGCCAACAAGACTATGCAATCTGTGCGCTTTGGTCTGAATGCGGCCGTTGCTGCAGAGATAGGCATAAGCCTTGATCGTTGGTTGCGCCCGCAAATCAAGAACAAGAGGAAGATGACGGATGCGCAGCGGTTTGCTCGGTCTATGCATTATCGGGTAGCTCTTTTTGCGGAATATGGAGTGCTGAATATCAATAATGTCACCAATATAGAGAATAATGCTTCAGATATACCTGCTAATTTTACCTCTGTTCTCAATGGACAGCCATTGGCTGACCCGTCTGATCTGTACAAGGAAGTTATGTATGTTTCTGCCCTTTCTACAGAGTCAGCACGTAATGCGTATCTGAACCCCCTGTTGGTCGGAGTCAAGGTAACAATGTTCTATGAATTACCACGAAAGGATAAAAAGATGTTGCCTTTACCTGCAGAACCCAAACCGCGTTTCTTGGCATTAGTTACCAATGCTGAAACTGGGAAGGCTATTGCCGGAGCACAAGTGAGCGTCATTGAAACGATATCAGGAAAAGTGATCAACAAAGCAACCAACAGCAAAGGTATGGCACAAACTCGTTTGTCAAAGGGAGCGTATCGTGTGGCGGCAACCAAGTCTGGGTTCCTGCCTTGCGATACAATAGAGAATTATCGTCATCATATGGATCTCGGTGACACCTTGAAATTCCAATTACACCCGTTGCCACAACCGGTTGTCTATACTCTGTGCGGGTACGCTTTGGATGCTGATACTAAACAAGTTCTGGAAGCAGATATCCGTATTGCTGCAAGTGCTGACATCACGATTCTTTACCATGGTGCTACCAATGATGAAGGTCTGTTTGTAAGTGATCTCGGAGCAGGGAAATACACTATCAATGCAATATGTCCAGGGTATATGCCTTTGTTGCAGGATATATCTTTCGACAAAGATACTATTACTCTGTTTTTGCAGCATATCAAAGAGGGTGTCAAGGTGAAAATTAACCATCTCTACTTTGCTACCAACAAGACTGTCATACTTCCCGAATCAGAAGAAGCATTAAGTGATTTGGCGGATTTCTTGCGGGAGAATCCGGGCGTATCTATTCGTATAACGGGGCATACCGATGCTGTAGGCTCAGATGCTTCTAATATGCGATTGTCTATTGGTCGTGCCAAAGCAGTCCGTGCTAATCTTATTATGCGTGGTATTGATGCCGACCGCATAGAGTTTGATGGCAAGGGAAAAACAGAGCCGATTGCAACCAATGAGACTGAGGAAGGACGTGCTCAAAACCGCCGTGTAGAATTTGAGATTCTCAGTACCAATGGAGCGGACATTCAACAAGTTTATTAATGTAGTAGCGTATGCGTAGGTATTTTATATTCGTATTGTTATATCTTTCCTCTATTTCTGTCTTGATGGCGCAACAACCAATCAACGTGCCTTTTCTGTGCAGTTTTGAGGATGATGCGGAGATACAGCAGATGTGGACGCTTAATCCCAATAGTGCCAATGCTGGAGACCAATGGGTAGTCGGAGGGGCTACCTACTCAGATGGAGTGCGTTCGTTGTACATATCTTCCAATAGCGGTATTACTACGCGCTATGGTTTTCAGCCCAATGTGATAATAGCATACCAAACCATTCGTTTTCCCAAAGTGGGGGCGTACAATATCTCTTTTGATTGGAAATGTATAGGAGATGATAGTAAATCTAAGTTGTATGTATGTATCATTCCTGAACAGTGGCTCACTACTGGTATGTATAGCGATAATACAGGAGCACACGGTCTGTTGGATTGTGTGAGCGAAACGTCCGGGCTATTTACCAATCGGAATGTATTATCTCGAATGAGCAAACTGACAGATGGAACTAATACGTATGAATCTTTGTCAGGAAGCAAGAAGTGGCAGAATTACGCAATCAAAGGTGATGGTGCAAATCCAGAAACAAGTATTAGTATCAATTCTTCTTCTCTGAATACAAACTTCGCGCTGGCATTTATTTGGGCAAACAACAACACAGAGGAGGATTCTTGCCGCTTGGGTGCATGTATTGATAATATCCAGATTGCTTCCGCTACAATCAAGAAACCCACCAATATGACGGCGGAAATGCATTGTGAAGATTCTACATTAGTGGTATCTTGGAAATCTAATTCGTCTGTTCATGATTTGGAATTCAAAAGTTCCAATGCTACAATATGGAGCAAAATTACAAATATTCCCGCATCGGAGGATACAATACAAACGTATGCAATTCCTATGCGCGAAGAAGGTAATTTCAGCATACGTATTCGTGGTTATCGTGGGACTGAACTTAGTGCATATACCAGTTTGAATAATGTGGTATATTGGTGTCCGGATAACCATTGCATCAATTATATCGATTTGACAGGTCCGGATACGGAATGTCGTTACGGTGGTATGGATGTATGGCCTAACCCGCAAACGATCGGTGTGATAGATTTCGGTGAAGATGCTATGGAAAGTCGTCATACTGTTAACTGGACAGAAGACAGAGTGGACCCTCTTACTACTAATAGCAGAGATGCTTATGGTAAAAGTGTGCCGGGGTTGCAGACTATTCCCGATGGATATTTGGCATCTGTCCGATTGGGCAACTGGAATAATGGAAGTGAGAGTGAGTCGGTTACCTATAATTTCGTTGTCGATTCGGTATCACAGGCAATTCTTATTCTTAAATATGCCATTGTTTTTGAGGATCCAAGTCACCCCGGAAAACAATGCTCTTTTAATATCGTGGTCTTAGACTCTTTGGATAGAAAGATTGATGCTACATGCGGAGAGGCTAATTTTGAATTTGATGATGCGAGCCAATGGAATAAAACCTCTAAGGAGGGATACAATGATATCTATTGGAAAGATTGGACTGCTATAGGCTTGGACTTGCGGCGGTATCACGGCCGGACACTCAAGG
>USNU01000204.1 GCA_900556095.1 uncultured Bacteroidales bacterium
GGCATCGTCCGTTCCACCGATCGCATTGTCGAAATACATTCCACCGACCCGACCAATTGGACTTGCCGACTCATCTCAAAAGAGAATACGGGCTGTTGGTTCGAACTATCAATCAACACTACGGCACGTTGGCCGCAAGCGGAGTTCGGGCTGCTTTATACCCCTCAGAACTGCGAAAACCGCTATACGATTACCAATACAAGTTATGTATGGGTAAACGAAGACGGCAAGCATATCGAATACCGCGACGAAGGCTGTGAGAACTACGAATGGGATTTCAGTACGGGCGCACAAGATTACACCACCGATCCGAATCCGGGATATATCATATTCCCAGCCGAAGGCGGAAAACACTGGGTACACCTAACAGCAAAGAACGGCATCGGCGAAGGAGCATGCATGTCTGATACAACGCTAGAAGTTACTGTGCCGCGTATTGGCGACACACAGGAGTCGGTGTTCGACACCATCTGCGAGGGCAGTTGGAAAGACTGGCACGGAGACAGATACACCACGGGCGGTACATACACTTTCCAAGGACAGGATCCCCAGACGGGGTGTCATGCAAACGACACGCTGTATCTGATAGTAAATCCGCAGGATTTCAGGGAACTGAGCGACACAACGGTTTGCTATGGCGATACGGTACGTTTGGATAGTCTATGGACGGACGTATCGAGGACTATGCGTCTCGTATTGCCAAACCGATACGGGTGCGACAGCACGGTCATACAAAAAGTGACGGTTCTACCCGAAATGATGCCTATAATAGAAGCACAGGAGGCAGACAGCACACCCATACGGCTATATACACATTACCATTTCGGAGTATTCGAATGTGTCACGGTTTACCATCAACGGCACTGAATATACCGAGTCGGTAGCATTGGATAGCCTGCGTGGCGGAATATACACTATGAATTTCTATAACGATTTCGGTTGCTCCACCAGCGAAGAGATTCGCATGTGCCGTTATATGATTTTCCAGCGCTGGAACGATGTCATCTCGCTGATGAATGCCAAATATGAGGGCGGCGGGACATTCACCGGGTATCAATGGTATGAAAACGGCGAACCGATTGCGGGAGCAAATAAATCGTACTACAACAAAATCGGCGGATTATCCGAGAACGACTATTACACCTGTTTGGTTACACTGCCGGACGGGACACAAGAAATGAGTTGCGTGTTTGTACCGACAATTACCCAAGAGGGACAAATATCACTCTCGCCATCATACATCCGTAGTGGGCAAAACGTGGTAGTATTCGTGCCGCAAAAAGCGCAAGTACGCGGATACAACACAATGGGTTTACCTATATTTACCACCGACATTCCAGCAGGAGAGAGCACTTTGCCACTCTCTATGGAACATGGGATGTATATACTTGTGGTATCCACACCCGTCGGAGACAAACCTTTCAGGGTAATTGTGGAATAAAGAAACGTTTATTAACGTACAATCAGACTTTATTTTTTAGAAAACATATCATTATCCATATAAGTATTTCCCATTAGTCATATTGTCAATTTGTGGAGATTATATGTTTAACAATAAAAAAGGATAAATGAAACGCATACTATATATATTGGTGTTGGCAATAGCATTGCCTATGGTATTGATGGCGGCACCGCCCGCGCGGAATAGTAAAACCAAGGGCAAAGGTAAAAGCCAAAACGCCAAAATACAAGACCTGCATCTTGTCTCGATGTGGGGCGGGGTCGGATACTCGGGATTGGTGAATAACTACTCCGTAGCGACTTTCGATGCAGGATTAGGCAAGACGGGGCGTTTCGATTCACGTTTTATAGGTGGTGGCGGCGGTCTGATTGGCGCAGGTTACGAGTTGCACCACGGACGGTTTATGTTCTCTGCCGGACTGGAACTACGTCTTTTTTCTTCGGAGGACCGAATGACGCTTTCGCCGTTCCAAAGCGAGCGCGGAGACTATGCCACGATGGTGCAAAACTACGAATTGCAAGGTTTCCGCGAAACACAAACCGTAGGACAACTAATGGTGCCGATACTCTTTGGCGGAAATTTCGATCGATACTATTTTATGGCGGGTGTCAAGGTAGGGCACGCACTTTTCGGAAGGTGGAAACAGCGTGGTAATCTCATCACATCCGTAACCGAACAAATGGGATTGGAGGACTGGACAGACATACCCGCACACAACCTGCAAACCGGAACTTTGGCGGAACACCCTCTATATGGAGGAATGGGCAACGGACCAATCATGTGGGGATTGGATGTAACATTATCCGGCGAGTTTGGTATCAACCTGAATGAGTTTTTCCCCACCGACTGGCAGACAGCCAACGAAGACAGCCGCCACCCATGGCATACCCGTCTCGGTATGTTTATCGACTATGGTATGCCTATTCTCTCCGCCCGCACGGGGGAGGGCGCAACACTGGCATACGTGGACAAAACATACGAATCGGATGCTAATCCTGCAAAGTTGTACACCACCACACTACACCAGTCGAGTTTTGCGGATAAGAATCTAAGTTCACTTCTTGTGGGTGTCAAACTGACGGCTCTTTGGCAGGTGAATAAGCCGAGAGTGCCGAACCCCAGGATGGTATTTGTGGTAACTGACACATTGGGTAATCCGATTATTTCACAAGCAAGCGTGGAGGTAAAAGACACCAACAAACCCAAGCAGAAAGCCAAAGTGCGCAATATGGGCAAAGGCAGTAAAGCGGCTGTACGCTACGCCAAATCGACCTACACGATAGTAGCTCGCGCTGCGGGCTACCTGCCGAGCGATTATATGGGCGATACACTGCGTGTGATTCACACCACCGACTTGGATACGGTGCGCTTCAGTCTGATTCGCGAACCACGTTGGGTATGCTATGTGCATAATCTGGAAACAGAACAACTAATCGGTGCTACGATGCAACTAAAGAGCCGTATTTCCGACGGACACAACAAAACGCTGACTATCAATGCGGAGACACCTGCGGTAGTAAGGTTGCACTATGGCGATGTATTCGATATGGTATTATCAGCAGACGGCTACCACGACACCACGGCGGTTGTCAGCCGTTTGACCGACACCGTGCATTACTACCTGCGTCCGATACATATCGTACATAAGACGCTGCTACTCAAGCACATGTATTTTGCTACCGACAAGGCGGACATCTTGCCCTCGTCCGAACCCGAATTGATACGTCTATACACTATGCTGACAGAGAACCCCGAGGTGCGTATCCTGATTACGGGGCATACCGACTCGCAAGGTTCGGATATGTACAACCAAGTGCTTTCGGAAAAACGTGCGGCAAGCGTGAAAACCGAGATGGTGAAACGGGGTATAGCCGCAGACCGTATCGAGACCAACGGAAAGGGCGAAAGTGAACCTATTGACACCAACGACACTGAAGAAGGACGGCAAAACAACCGCCGTGTACAGATTACGGTGCTGGACGAAAAGTAATAGAACATTAATTAACGCACAATTAAACGTTAGTTTCGTTTTTGTGAAAAGATGAACATATATAATGCTCCACAAATTAACCATTAATTCAACGTGGTTTGTAAGAAATGAAGATATCTAT
>USNU01000205.1 GCA_900556095.1 uncultured Bacteroidales bacterium
GGCAGCCTTCAGACCAATCACACGCGTCTGCGGATATGCAGCTGCAAAGGCGGGCATCAGCAACTTCACCGAATTCATGGCAACTGAATGCGCAAAGAAATTCGGAGAGGGAATACGAGTGAACGCCATAGCCCCGGGATTCTTCATCACGGAGCAGAACCGCAACCTGCTCACCAATCCCGACGGAACATACACGCAGCGAGGCAGAGACGTGATACATCAGACTCCATTCGGAAGAATGGGCGACCCCGAGGAGCTCTGCGGCACGATACACTATCTGATGAGCGATGCGGCGAAGTTCGTCACGGGCACGGTAGCCGTGGTAGACGGAGGCTTCAACGTGTTTGCCATGTAACGACAAGGCCGACCGGCATGGATTGCGCAAACCTTTTCGTATTTTTTTCGACGAAAAGATTGCAAATCCATGTCGGCTGAATTATAAAAACATTAAATTTGCAAAGGATTTCAAAGAAGAAAAGCTGAAACCGGCAATTAATCTGAAACTAATAATCAATTAACTAAATACAAATCATGAAGAAATTGCAAGCTTTAAACAAAAGGACTGCACCAAAAAGTGTAATGCCAGAGAAAATCATCCAGTTCGGCGAAGGAAACTTCCTCCGCGCTTTTGTAGATTGGATTATCTGGAATATGGACGCAAAAACCAATTTCAACGGCTCTGTGGTTGTAGTACAACCTATCGAACGCGGTATGGTAGATTGGTTGAACGGGCAGGATTGTTTGTATCATGTCAATCTGCAAGGGCGTCTGAATGGCGAAGCAGTCAATTCGCTGGAGCGTATCGATGTCATTTCTCGCGCACTGAACCCCTATTCACAAAATGCCGCTTTTATGGCATTGGCAGACCAACCGGAGATTCGTTTTGTCATCTCCAACACCACTGAGGCCGGTATCACCTTCGACCCCGCTTGCAAGTTCACGGATGCTCCGGCAAGCAGTTACCCCGGTAAGTTGGTTCAATTGCTCTATCGCCGTTACAAGACTTTCAACGGCGACCCGAAAAAAGGTCTTATCCTGATGCCTTGCGAGTTGATTTTCCTCAACGGACACCACCTCAAAGAGTGCATTTATCAATACATCGAGTTGTGGAAAGAAGACCTCGGTGCCGACTATGCAGGATTCAAGGAGTGGTTCACCAAATACAACTATGTCTGCGCCACTCTCGTGGACCGTATTGTGCCGGGCTTCCCGCGCAAAGACATTGCGGCTATCCAAGAGAAAGTGGGCTATGCCGACAACCTCGTTGTGCAAGCCGAGATTTTCCACTTGTGGGTCATCGAGAAACCGGAAAATATGTCTATCGATGAACTGCGCGCGGAGTTCCCCGCAGAGAAAGCCGGTTTGCATGTGCTGATTGCCGAGAGCGAAAAGCCCTACCACGAGCGCAAAGTTACGTTGCTCAATGGTCCTCACACCGTTCTATCGCCGGTGGCATACCTAAGCGGTATCAACATTGTGCGCGATGCTTGCAACGACTCTGTTATCGGAAAATATATCCACAAAGTGCAGTTCGAGGAGTTGATGGAGACCCTCAACCTGCCAATGGACGAGTTGCGCCAGTTCGCAAGCGATGTATTGGAGCGTTTCAACAACCCGTATGTGGACCATCAGGTTACATCGATTATGCTCAACTCGTTCCCGAAATTCGAGACCCGCGACCTGCCCGGTTTGAAGACTTACTTGGAGCGCAAAGGTCAGTTGCCTAAGGGTTTGGTTCTCGGTTTGGCGGCTATCATCACCTACTACAAAGGCGGTGCGCGTGCTGACGGCGCACCTATCCAACCCAACGATGCTCAGGAGATTATGGACCTGCTCGCGCAACTCTGGGCTACCGGCGACACGCGCAAAGTGGCAGAAGGTGTACTCGGCGCAACCGACATCATCTGGAAAGAGAGCAAGCAGAACCTGAACGAAATACCCGGCTTGACCGATATGGTAGAGGGCTTCCTCAACGACATTCAGTCGAAGGGCATGGTGGAGACCGTTAAATCGATTCTCTAATATATAATAAGGAGTACGAAAAAAGAAAGAAGTACAGAAAAAGAAAGAAGGAGTACGAAAAAAATAAAAACTACGGAAAAAAGAAGAAAGAATACGGAAAAAGGGAGGAGCCTGCTACTCCTCCCTTTAACTATCAACTCATAAACTAAAAAAAACTCATTCAACCACTCATAAACCCATAAACTAATAAACTAACAAACTTCTATCAACTATCTCAACTGCGCTAAACACTCAACTCTCAACACTCAACTTCTATCAACTATCAACTCATCAACTATCAACTTATTCAACCACTCATAAACCCATAAATTAATAAACTTATCAACTGACAATGACCAACATACTGAAAATCAACCCTGCCGACAATGTAGTCGTAGCTATCCTGCCGCAAAAGGAAGGCGACTGCATTGAGGTGGACGAACAGCGGATAACCCTCCTCGAGGACGTCCCTGCCGGACACAAGATTGCTATCAAAGATTTGAAAGCAGGCGAGAATGTCATCAAATACGGCTTCCCTATCGGGCACGCTATGGAGGACAAACCCGCCGGCTCATGGATGAACGAACACAATATCAAGACCAACCTTGCCGGCTTGCTGTCTTACGAATACCACCCCAAAGAGGTGGTGCTATCTATCCCTGACGAGCACCGCACATTTATGGGCTACCGCCGCAAAGACGGGCAAGTAGGTATCCGCAACGAGGTGTGGATTATCCCTACCGTGGGTTGCGTGAATGGTATCGTTACCAAATTGGCAGAGCGTCTGCGCCAAGAGACAGGAGCAGACAATATCTTCGCTTTCCCGCACAACTATGGTTGTTCGCAACTCGGCGATGACCACGAAAACACCAAGAAAATCCTGCGCGACATGGTCCACCACCCCAATGCGGGGGCGGTTCTGGTGGTCGGTCTCGGCTGCGAGAACAACCAGCCCGATGTATTCGAAGAGTTCTGCGGGGAGTATGACCACGAGCGTATCCGCTTTGTGGTTAGCCAGAAGATAGAAGGCGACGAGGTGGACTACTGTATGCCTATTCTGCGCGAACTCTATGAAAAGACGACCCGCGATGAGCGTGTGGCTTGTCCGCTCAGCGAACTGCGGGTCGGACTCAAATGCGGCGGTTCGGACGGTTTCTCGGGTATCACTGCCAACCCGCTTCTCGGTGTATTCTCCGACTATCTTGTGGCACAAGGTGGAACGACCGTCCTGACAGAAGTACCCGAAATGTTCGGCGCAGAGACAATCCTGATGGACAGATGTGCGAACCGTGAGTTGTTCGACCAAACGGTACATCTCATCAATGATTTCAAAGACTATTTCTTATCGCACGGTGAGCCTGTCGGCGAGAATCCTTCTCCCGGCAACAAGGCGGGCGGTATCTCTACCCTCGAGGACAAAGCCCTCGGTTGCACACAGAAATGTGGCAAATCGTTGGTACGAGGGGTGTTGCCGTATGGTGAACGCCTACAAATGAAAGGTCTGAACCTCCTTTCCGCACCGGGTAATGACCTCGTAGCCGCCACGGCATTGGCTTCTG
>USNU01000206.1 GCA_900556095.1 uncultured Bacteroidales bacterium
TGTATTGATGACTTGCACACCTGCCACCTCACCGGCAAGGGCTTTAGAAATCTCGGTCGGACTTTTCTTCTCGATAGCATCGGCATCTACAGCCTGTGCAGAACCGGCGAAACTACCCTTAGAGACATTACCATAACCGGTAACGACAATCTCCTGTACGACCTCAGCAGATTCACGCAAAGTAACACGTACATTCTTGCCAATAGCCACCTCTTGTGTCTGCATACCCACAAAACTAACCAACAGAGAGGTTGCATCATCCGGAGCAGACAATGTAAACTCGCCATTAAAATCAGAGATAGTACCTATGGAAGTACCTTTCACTTGCACACTGGCACCAATTACCGGTTCGCCTTTCTCATCAAGTACCACTCCACTCACGTGTTTTTCTGCCATAACGGCAAAACTCACAAAGCAGAGTGTCAAAAGCGTAAAGATCTTTTTCATATTGTATAAATAATTTTTCGCACCTAAAAGTTCGGCAAACGAACAGATTCTTGCACAGAACTTAAAATCAAGTGCGCAAAGGTACTGCTTATTTTTGATACGCGCAAGCATTCTGTTGCATTTTTTTGTTAAAAAGCTGCAGGATGTGCATTTTTCTCATGTTTTTATGCAAGATTTTGATGTTTATACACTAAAATCAGGCACAATTAGACACAAAAATATGTTTTATAACATAAAAACAAGACTTGACAACCGCACAACCGCTACTCTTGTTGCCATTTTTTTGCCGTAAATGCCAATGAGGTCAATTGGGTTAATTGGACTAATTAGTACCCAAACGACATTTTACCGATAGGTAAGAAGAAAGAGTGACTCCGGCAAGAGGGTTTCGCGGGCAACAGATTGAAGGATAGTGGGAGTAGTTTGCGAGATACGGGCAAAGGATTCCTCCCACGTAGGGGCATAGCCGTAGTAGAGAACGGATTTTGCCATAGCAAGGGCGTTATTCTCCTGATTCTCTGCCGAAATAGCCATCTGCCCGCGCAGTTGTGCGAGAGCATTGCGCAAAGTGGTATCGGTGAGCGGCTTATCGCAAAGGTGCAACAACTCCTGCTTGGCAAGGTCAAGACAGCGGTCGAAATATTCGGGTTCGCAAGCGAAATAGATGCACCAATACCCCGTATCAGACAGGGGTGTATAAGTGGATTCGATAGTATAGACCAATCCGCGCGACTCACGGAGACTGATATTCAGACGCGAATTAAGGCTGCCCCCGCCGAGTATATTATTAAGGAGATAGAGCAGCAACTGATATTCATGCCCCAACGGATAAGCACGATTGCCCAACATTACATGAGTCTGGTGGGTATGTTTGCGAAAGGATATTTCCGCCGTCGGAATAGCCATCGGGGCAGTCCGCTCGACAGTTTCGACAGACGCCTGCACACTGCCAAACTCACGCTCTGCCAAATGAAAAACCCGCTCGGGTGACAGGTTGCCTTGGCAAAAGACGACCATTCGCTCGGGGCGATAATGCTGCGCCATCCATGCCAACGGGGTGGCGGAAGAACTGCTGATATGTCGGAGCGTTTTCTTTGTACCCAGAATGGGCATTGCCAGCGAATGGCCTTGAAAAACAAGATTTTCAAAGTCGTCGTAGATTAGTTCGCTCGGAGAATCATTATACCCCTCTATCTCATCATAGATGACCGTGCGTTCTTTGTCGGTTTCCTGTTGCGGGAAAGTAGGACAAAGCACCATCTCTGCGATGAGATGAAGCGTGCGGGTGATATGCTCGGTGAGTGTGGCGGCATAAAAGGTGGTTTCTTCTTTAGTGGTATAGGCATTGATTTCGCCGCCGATGCCCTCTATACTATTAATAATCTGACGGGCGGTATGGCGAGCAGTCCCCTTGAAAACACAATGCTCTATATAGTGCGCCATACCGTTCTCGGCAGGTTGTTCATCGCGCGTACCCGTGCCGACCATAACGCCGACATACACCACCGCAGAGGGCGTCCGGCGATGCACAACACGAATGCCGTTGGGCAGAGTATGATAAAAAGTTTGATTCATTGTTTGCATAATTCGATTATTTGTCGTACCTTTGCAGCCGCTTTCCGCGGCATTGGCGGAATTGGTAGACGCGCCAGACTTAGGATCTGGTTCCTAACAGAGTGAAGGTTCGAGTCCTTTATGCCGCACACACGAGCCGGTTGGGTTCGTTTTTTTATAGGAGGTAGAACGTTAATTATCGTGTATCAGACGTTCGTTAATTCCTTTTTTGAAACATATAATTAACCATTAATTTTCCGAGTTGTGGAAATAAAACGTTAATCATCGTATAATTTATCGTCAATCCTGTATTCCTTATATTATATGAAACGTGTTGTATTTTTTATAGCCATAGTCGTCGGGGTACTGATGGCATCATGCTCGTTGGATCAAGAGGTACAAGTAACACCTTCGGTAGGTACGTCCCATCTGATCTGTTCCCACGCTGATTCTCTCTATACCGACACTCTGACAGCCCAAAGAAACGAAAACGGAGTGTACAAAATTGGCGCGATCCACAAGGGAGACACTGTACGTTTCATGATTACGATAGTAGCCTCTCCGAATAGTTTGACCGGATTCTCAATGGCATACGATTCCACAATACTATCCATAGGGCTTGATTCAATAGAGAAAATACAATCCGTCCTATTAGATACATCCGATCCACAGCATGGAAGACTATACTTCAAGCCTTCTTGTATAGGGGCAAGATTTCCTGCACATTATATTCCTATCAAGACAGGGGTGGCGGATATTAAACTGACGGTAGAGTCCGATTCCAAATATTCGCCCAATAGCCTCTCGATGATACAACCCATTGAATAATGTATAGGACGACCACCGGTTAACCGATGGTCGTTTTTGCTTTGTCCCAAAGGGCGTCCAATTCAGCGAGAGACATATCTTGCAGATTTTTCCCCTGTCCGGCGGCTTGCTGCTCAATGTAGTTAAAACGGCGAATAAACTTCAGGTTGGTCATCTCCAACGCATTGTCGGGGCGAATCTTATACAATCGTGCGGCATTAACTAAAGCAAACAGCACATCGCCGAACTCGGCAGTCGCCTTTTGATTGTCCATATTTTTCACCTCTGTTTCAAACTCTGCTATTTCCTCTTTCACTTTCTGCCACACGTCTTCGGGCTGTTCCCAGTCGAAGCCCGCATTGGCGGCTTTATCCTGGATACGATACGCCTTTACCAACGACGGCAGAGCATCGGGTATTCCGGCGAGGACGGTTTTGTTGCCGCCTTTCTCTTTGAGTTTCACCTGCTCCCAGAGATGGCTTACTTCTTCGGCATTCTTTGCAGCCGCCTCGCCATAGACGTGCGGGTGGCGGAATATCAGTTTGTCGCATAGGCGGTTGCAAACATCGGCTATATCAAAATCGCCCGTCTCGCTGCCTAACTTGGCATAAAAAACGATATGGAGGAGAACATCGCCAAGTTCTTTACTAATCTCGGTCTTGTCTCCCTTGACGATTGCCGAGGTGAGTTCATAGACCTCTTCAATCGTATTCTGACGCAGGCTCTCGAAAGTCTGTTTT
>USNU01000207.1 GCA_900556095.1 uncultured Bacteroidales bacterium
GCCCCAGCGGCTGCGGCAAGGAGTTTCAGGGCGTCTATGACCGGGAAAAGCAGCGTATCCTGTTCTTCTCCGGCGAGACCCGGGGCAAGAAGGTCAACTCCGTGGAGGTGGCGCTGGAGGACCCGTCGCTGGACGAAATGCTGGGCGCGGAAAAGGCTGCTACCCTCCGGGACGAGGTGGAGCTGCTGGGAGCCGGACGGGACTTTGATATGCAGGCCGTCCGGAACGGCACCCTATCTCCCGTGTTCTTCGGTTCTGCCCTTAATACCTTTGGCGTCAAGGAGTTGCTGGAGTGCTTCGTGCGTATCGCACCCTCTCCGCGACCCGTTCAGGCAGAGGAGAGATTGGTTGAACCTATGGAGGATAAATTCACCGGATTCTGCTTCAAGATTCACGCCAATATGGACCCCAACCACCGCTCGTGCATTGCGTTCTTCAAGATTTGTTCGGGTAAGTTTGAGCGCAACACCTACTATAAGCATGTGCGCAAGAACCAACAGATGCGTTTTTCCTCTCCCACATGTTTCATGGCACAGCGCAAAGAGACGGTGGACGAAGCCTATGCAGGAGATATAGTCGGCTTGCCGGATACGGGCAACTTCAAAATCGGCGACACACTCACTGCGGGCGAAAACCTGCATTTCAAGGGACTGCCATCGTTCTCGCCGGAGATGTTCAAGTATATCGAAAACGCCGACCCGATGAAACAAAAGCAGCTGGACAAGGGTGTCAATCAATTGATGGACGAGGGTGTCGCCCAGTTGTTTGTCAGCCAAATGAACGGACGCAAAATTATCGGTACGGTCGGGCAACTCCAGTTTGAGGTCATCCAGTACCGTCTCGAACACGAGTATCAGGCAAAGTGCCGTTGGGAGAGCCTGCAGATGTACAAAGCCTGCTGGATTGAGTCCGATGACCAAACCGAATTGGAAACCTTCAAAAAACGCAAAGCCCAGTATATGGCCACAGACAAAGACGGTCGTGATGTCTTCATGGCAGACTCCGCCTATGTTCTCCAAATGGCACAGAACGACTACAAACATATCACATTCCATTTTACATCGGAGTTTTAATCAACAGAAACGTTAATTATCGTATAATCAAGCGTTAATTTTCGGAACATATAATTAACCATATAATTAACCATATAATTGAACCATTAATCTTAACCGGTTATGAAGCGCAAAACACTATCTTTTATCAATCGCTGCCTGGCAGCGGTGATGGCATTGCTCGGTTGCATGTGGGTCTGCTGTCTGCGAATACGGCGTACCGCATGCAGATTTTGAGGTCAGTGGAAAAGTTACGGATACCAAACAAGAACCTCTGAAAGATATGCAAGTGGCGATAGAAATAAGCAACCAAGGATATACGGAACTGATAGACACGCTTTATACAAACGAAAGCGGGGAGTATCATTGGAAGGCTGGCACATTCCCCTCCGACAGTGCAAAAGTAGTAGTAAACGACACTACCGGAAGATACGCCTCGGACAGCACCAAAGTGGCACTTTCGTATGACCGTACCAAGGCGGGACATTGGTATGCGGGCGTTGCTACTGCCGAAGCGGACTTTGAACTGAAAGAAAAAGAATAAACAAAAAAGAATACAATATGAAAAACATGAAATTGCGATTGATTCTCCTCAATTTTCTTGAATTTGCGGTTTGGGGAGCGTATCTGACTTCAATGGGCACCTATCTTGCTACCCACGGATTGGCAACCCACATCGGTTGGTTCTATTCCATTCAGGGTATTGTCAGCCTGTTTATGCCCGCATTGATGGGTATTGTGGCAGACCGTTGGGTGCCTGCGCAGAAATTGCTCAGTCTGTGCCACGCCTTGGCGGGCGTGTTTATGATTGGTGCCGGTGTGTACGGAGTATTGCTCGGTAACGATATTCAGTTCGGCGTACTATTCGCCCTCTATACCGTCTCGGTGGCATTCTATATGCCTACATTGGCTCTCAATAACTCGGTGGCATTCACGGCATTGGGTAAAGCTGGGCTTGATACGGTCAAGGATTTTCCACCTATCCGTGTGTTTGGTACGGTCGGTTTTATCGCTACAATGTGGATTGTGGATCTGTGCGGTTTCCAGCAGACTAGTTTGCAGTTTATCGTCAGTGGCGGATTGGGCATCCTGCTTGCGCTCTATGCGCTCACTATGCCCGAGTGTCCGACCAAAGGCAAAGTGGAGAGCAAGTCGTTTGTGGAGGCAATGGGGTTGCAGGCCTTTGCATTGTTCAAACAAAAGAAGATGGCGATTTTCTTTATCTTCTCTATGCTGCTCGGTATGTGCTTGCAGATTACCAATAGTTATGCCAACCCGTTCATTACCAGTTTCGGTGCTATTGACGCATTCGCCGACACTTTCGGCGTACAGCATGCGAATATGCTTATCTCCATTTCGCAGATCTGTGAGGCACTCTGTATTCTTGCTATTCCGTTCTTCTTGAAACGCTATGGCATTAAGAATGTGATGCTTATGGCGATGTTTGCGTGGGTATTGCGTTTCGGCTTGTTTGGTGCGGGCAACCCCGGTATGCCTGGCGTCATCCTCTTCGTGCTGAGTTGTATTGTATATGGATTTGCGTTCGATTTCTTCAATATTTCGGGCGGTATGTATGTAGATCAAGAAGTGAATGTAGCTGAGCGCAGCAGCGCACAAGGCTTGTTTATGATGATGACCAACGGCCTCGGTGCTACCATCGGTACGCTTTCTGCTCAGGCTATTGTAAACCATTTTGTATATGCCGAGAGCGTGCAAGCCGCGGGGGCTATGTCGGTTTGGCAGGGCTGGCAAACAGCTTGGTACATCTTCGCCGCTTTTGCGCTTGTGGTAGCCGTTTCGTTCTGGATTATCTTCCCAAAGACACCCGTGAAGAAATAAGAAAATACTTCTGCTGCAAGGTTTGCAGACACACAATCGTTTTCCGTTTGTGTGTCTGCTTTTTTTTTCGTAACTTTGTGCGCTGATAATAATAATACCCGTTTAAACGGCCTAATGACCGATTGGGGTTAAACAGCCACAAACGGTTATGAAAACAAGGATTTTCATATAACAAGCTTTACGAACCAAGATACTTCCCCCACAAGAGGGCAACAGAATGAAAATAAGGAATATAAGACAAAACGGGTATTAGTGATACGGTCTTATTGCAATTCAATAAAAACGACAAACTAAATAATACATATTCGATAAATAACAAACTAACTAAAAAATACTAATATGGATACATTCTCAAAGAATTTCTCCCTTGAGGGCAAGGTAGCTCTCGTTACGGGAGCAGCCTACGGTATCGGTTTCGCCATCGCCGAGGCTTACGCAAAGGCAGGTGCGAAGATTGCCTTCAACTGCCGTTCACAGCATCATATGGACCAGGCTCTCGCCGACTACAAGGCTAAGGGTATCGAGGCAAAGGGCTACATCTGCGACGTTACTAATGAGGAGGAGGTGAAGAAGATGGTTGCCGATATCGAGAAGGAACTTGGCGTCATCGATATCCTCGTGAACAACGCCGGCATCATCAAGCGCATCC
>USNU01000208.1 GCA_900556095.1 uncultured Bacteroidales bacterium
AAACACAGAATCCCGCTGTGTTAGAGGGTATTACGATAGACGGAAAACCGTTGGAAGGGTTTGACAAGAATCGGTTCTCGTATGTGGTAGGGTGTGCCTCGTCTATTTCACAACCGTTGGTAGAATACTCTGCCGCAAGTGGCGTGCAAGTGAAGCGTTTGACAAACGATGCATGGAGCTGGAAAGTTGAAGTATCGAAAGGCGGATACACCAATGCCTATATACTCCATTTCCACTATTCAAACGAGGTGATACCTAATGCGGACTTCACCGATTGGACAAAAGCCAAATACAACGATGGCGATAAACCGGAAGGGTGGCAAGTGCCGGCTGACATACAAGATAAGATAACTGTATTTTGGGTAGATGCCAAGACGGGAAGCGAGATAGTGAAAACCTCTGAAACGGTGGTGGGGCTGAAAACGACCTATTGGAGTACCGCCGGTGGTGCTTTGCCTGCTATAATGACATTGGGCAAATTGGCGGGAACATTGGCAGTATCTAACAAGACCCACTACGATTTTGCCGGATACATCAATTTCCATAATACACCGGACTCGATTTCTGTAAATTATCAGTATAAGAACAAGGCGGGCAATGGAGCCCTTTTCGCCTATCGTTTCCAAGATTACAACGATAAAGAGTATCAGTTCGACTATCAACAGACTGCCACATCGGGACAATTTATTACCTATACGCAACCGCTTGATTTAGATGGTAAACGCATCAAAGGTATGAATATTACGGTGGATGCTACCAATGAGTCAAGTGGTGCAAGCAAGGGTGCAGAATTGTACGTTGATTGGTTCAAACTACATTATAATAGTACCCTTATTTCTCTGAAAGTCAATGGATTGGATGCTGCTTTGGATGCCAATGCTTTCACTGTTACGTTTTCCGACCCCGAGACGGTGCAGACACCTGCTCTCTCGTTCACGGGCGAGGTGAGTGACCAAGCACAGAAAATCACGTGGCAAGAAGAAACAACAGACGGCGAATATGCTGTACGTAACGCCGACATCATCAACTATGCCGAGGACGGAACAAGCAGCAACTACACATTGCAAGTTCGTCGTCCTTTGGACACACGCAATACGCTGACCGACTTGCTTCTTGATGGCAGTACGATACGGGGTTTCAACTCCGAGACTACTGACTACACGGTGCATCTCGCGTCTGATATTCGCTATCTGCCGTCTGTCTATCCGCAACCGGCAAGCAGTCTGCAAACCATCACCACGGAGTATGCCGACTCGGTTCTGACCATTACTGTGTCTCCCGAAAAGGGCGAAAGCAAGGTCTATACCATTCGTTTTGTAACCGATTTGTCGGACGATACCACGTTGGCAAACCTATCCAATGTGTCGAATTTCTCCCCCGATACGCGTGATTACACCATCAATGCCATCACTATGCCCAACATCGCTTTTGCCAAGCAGATGAACGGACAGACGGTGGAAGCCACTTTCGACGCAACAAAAGCCACGTTGGTTGTTACGGCGGAAAACGGTGCCAAAGGTACCTATACGCTCACTCTGAACACGCCTGTGGTCAGCACTTCGGGGCAACTCTCCGAATTGGCATTCAATGGTAATATACCGAGCAATTTTGCCGAAGACAACTATGCTTACACTCTCGCGCAACCCGCGTTGGCAACTTTTGTACGCAAGGATGAGAAGGACTCGGTTGTCTTTGTGCAGACGCCGCAGGATATGCAATGGCAAGTGTTTGGTACTGAGCAACATACCTATACTCTCACATACCCGACTGACCTCTCGTCGAACACACGTTTGGGGGCAATCTTGTTGGACGGAAAACCCTATGCAGATTTCGACCCTGCCGTCAATTCCTACACTTTGCATACTGATACACTGATTCACTTGTCTGTCCAAAAAAGCGAGGACGCGCAGAAAGTGAAAATCGCGCTTGATACGGAAGAAAATACATATACGATTCAGGTGGTTGCAGAGAATGGCACCGTGGGAACTCCTTATATAATTAAGGTGAAGCCCGCTCTGTCATCGAATAGCCAACTGGCATCTATCTTGTTGGATGATAGCGAGATAGCCGGTTTCGACCCCGCTACTATGCAGTACACCATCACATTGCCCGCGCCTGCGGTGAAAAGTACGGAACCACAGATGCCTTCGTTGCGCTATGTCGTTGGCGATGAGGCGCAGAAGGTGGAGATGACTGCAGGTCGATTGGGAAGCAACACCTATCTGACAGTTACTTCCGAGGACGGAAAAGTGAGCGATTACAGTGTGTTGGTACAATCCGAACCGAGCCACAATGCCGACCTCACGGGTATCATTGTCAATGGCGTGCCTGTTCCGCATTTCGAGTCCGGGCGACACTACTATTCCGTGCGCGCGGCAAGCAACGATGTGGATATCGAGTGGACTGCCGACGATAATTTCCAAACTGTTACGCGGCTCACTACTGCCTCCGACATTGAGCATGTCCTCCATGTGGTGGCACAAGATGGCGTGAATACGCAGGATTATACCGTCGAAGTCTATGTGGAATCGCTTTCCACAGATGCCACTTTGGCAGACTTATGGCTTGACGGACAGACCTTTAGCGAGTTTGAGCATACTCTTAATCCGCACTTGGCTTTCTCATCTATGCAGAACTCATACCAAATCAATCTCCCTGCAGGCACTACGGTCCTTCCTGAGGTATCGGCATCGTTGCGTGTGGACGGACAGCAAGTCAGCACCACCACTTCGGGGATGAATGTCTATATGGACGTTACTGCTCCCGATGGAGTAACCCGCAATCGCTACACGCTCACTTTTGTCGTGCCTTTGTCTGCCAATGCCGACCTCGGAATGATTTATCTGGACGGCGATTCCTTGCCTGCTTTCTCTGCCAATCGGTACTATTATCCTGTTACCCTTCCCGTAGGCGTACATGCTTTCCCCGAGGTTGTGGCACAGAAAGCAGAGACTAATCAGCAGATTACCACAAACTTACAGGACAATCATATCACCATCAATGTCATTGCCGAGGATGGTATTACTAAATCTACCTACACCGTAGTCTTTGCCTATACTTTGTCCGATGCCGACACATTGCAGATGATTTATGCCGACGAGGTGCCTGTTGCAGGTTTCGCCCCACGCACGTTCTATTATCTCTTTTCTCTGCCTGTCGGTACTACGGCTTTCCCCGAATTGGCATGGACGAATGGCGATGAATGGCAAAATGTCCGTATCGATACTCTCCAACATACCGACCATACTCTGGCGCGGCAGTTGGTCGTTACTTCCGAAAGCGGACGAAGCAACTACTATACCGTGGCATATTCTATTCTCCAATCGTCAGTAGATACGCTCAAGATGATTTACATCGACGAGAAACCCCTTGCCGACTTTGTGGCTGCTACCACCGAGTATTGGTACACTGTCCCCGCTAATGCAACCGAGGTGCCTTCGGTATATCCGTTGCAAGGTGATGATTATCAGACTGTTAAAATTACCCAATCGAAGGAGACTATGGCGGCTAAATCGCTCGACCTGAAGACAGAAATT
>USNU01000209.1 GCA_900556095.1 uncultured Bacteroidales bacterium
CACCCCGCCACATCTTTTTCCTGCAGCGTATCGAACACCTCCTGTATCTGTTCGCTTTGCGCAGGGGTATATTGTTCGGCAGGAATACCGGACAAAGCGTCCAACTCCTCGTCGTCGTAATACTCTATCTTGGCATTGGTCTGCAGGAGCGTCTCGCGCTCGCAAACCAAGTGCTGCCCGCAGCACTCACCGTCTGCCACGTTCTTCTTCGGTTCGGGTGTTCTGCCTTCTTTGGCATCTCTGCGGGCACGTATCTCAAAGGCAATCAGTATCCCGATGCCTAAAAGCACGAATAATATAAGGGGAATTAAGGTTTCCAAGTTAGTTGATAGTTTAAAGTTGATAGAAGTTTCAGAGTTGATAGCTTAGAGTTAAAAGAAGTTTGTAAGTGGAAAATTTTAATGGTTTTGTACATATTACTCCCCTACTTAACGATGCGGGACGCATCGTCTCCACACTCTCTACTTCTTCCAACTATCTACTCTCCACTTTTAACTATTATTCTACATCATCTTCTTCAATGACCAGATTGTTGATAATAAAGTTCTGCCGCTCGGCGGTATTCTTACCCATATAGTACGCCAGCAAGTCGCCCACAGCGTCCTCTTTGCGGAGCGACACCTGGTCGAGACGCATCTCCTTCCCGATAAAGCCCTTGAACTCATCAGGCGAAATCTCTCCCAAACCTTTGAATCGGGTTATCTCGGGGTTCTTTATCTCGTCTATCGCCCGCAGACGTTCCTCCTCCGTGTAGCAGTAGCGCACCTGTTGCTTGTCCTTGACGCGGAAAAGCGGCGTCTGCAATATATATACATGCCCTTTCTTGACAAGGTCCGGGAAGAACTGCAGGAAAAACGTAAGCATCAGCAGACGGATATGCATTCCGTCCACATCCGCATCGGTAGCGATAATCACTTTGTTGTAGCGCAGTTCATCCAAACCGTCCTCAATATTCAACGCCGATTGCAGGCAGTTGAACTCCTCGTTCTCATACACAACCGACTTGCTCAACCCGTAGGAGTTGAGGGGTTTGCCGCGCAACGAGAACACCGCCTGCGTGCGTACATCGCGGCTCTTGGTGATAGAACCCGACGCCGAAAGACCCTCCGTAATAAAGATACAACTATCCTGCCGCAGATCATCGTCAGCATTCTTTGCCGACTTCACAGGCTTGGTATCATTGAAATGCACCTGACAATCCCGCAGTTTAGGATTGTTGAGCAGGTTCTTCTTCGACCGCTCGCGTGCCGCCTTGGTGATTCCGGCAATGGCTTTGCGTTCTTTCTCCGAGTCCTGTATCTTCTGCAGCATCACCTCTGTTATCTCCGGGTGCTTATGCAGGTAGTTGTCCAGTTGCTGCTTCACAAAGTCATTCACAAACTTATTGACCGACAACCCGCCGGTGGGCGACATGTCCTTTGAGCCGAGTTTAACTTTTGTCTGGCTCTCAAACACCGGCTCCTCTACATTGATGGCTATTGCCCCGACTACACCATTGCGGATGTCGGTCATATCCATATTCTTATTGAAGAACTCCTTGACCGTGCGCCCGATGGCCTCGCGGAAAGCCGCCTGGTGGGTACCACCCTGAATGGTATGCTGTCCGTTGACAAACGAATGATACTCCTCCCCCGACTGGTTGGTATGCGTCAGCGCAATCTCTATATCCTCGCCTTTGAGGTGAATGATCGGATATAGAGGCTCGGTGGTCATGTTCTCCGTCAGCAGGTCGAGCAACCCGTTCTTCGAACTGAACTTTTTGCCGTTATAGATCAACACCAAACCCGTATTCAGATACGCATAGTTGCGCATCATCTCCTCTATATAATCGTCTCGGAATTGATAATTCTCAAATAGTCCGCGCGAGTTGTCGGGCGTGAACTCGATGCACGTACCGCGTTTCTCCGTACCCGTATATTCCTGCACATCGGTATCGCTCACAAGATGCCCTTGGTGAAATACCGCTTTGCGCGTCTTCCCGTCGCGAAACGACTGCACACTAAACTCCATCGACAGGGCATTCACCGCCTTGGTACCCACTCCGTTCAAACCAACCGATTTCTTAAACGCCTTGGTATCGTATTTGCCGCCCGTATTGAGCAGCGAAACGGCTTCCACCATCTTACCCAACGGAATACCGCGCCCGTAGTCCCGCACACGCACACTGCCGTTCTCCACCGTAACCTCAATCACTTTTCCTTCGCCCATACGGAACTCGTCGATTGAGTTGTCGATAGTCTCTTTGATTAGCACGTAGATACCGTCGTCCGAGTGCGAACCGTCGCCGAGTTTGCCGATATACATACCCGGACGGCGGCGAATATGCTCACGGTCGTCTAAGTGAATGATGTTGTCATCATTATACTCTGTTGCGTTCAAATTGATTTCGTCTTGCGAAGCCATAATCCTCTTTGTTTTCTTTGGAGGCACACCACCCCATAATAAATTCTGCTTGCAAAGTTACTGCTTTTTTTTGAGATATGCAAGCCGCAGCGCACCTAAATACAATCCGGTTGTTCAAAGAAAAACATACGGGATTTATGCAAAATCTACCATGTCAGTAGTCCCGTATAGCAATTACGGCGAAAAGAAGGCAACGTGATTTATCCTTATATTGTGCTGTATCTCTTGTGCATACTATGCATGTTTATTGTGTATCTGCTTTTTTTTCTGTAATTTTGCAGGCAAAACAAACCGACAAAACAATGGAAACAGGATTAAAATACACCGGTAGGCTCATCGTAGATGAAGCACATACAGCAGCGGTTATGGGTTCGGGCGATATGCCCGTACTGGCTACACCGGCAATGATGGCATTGATGGAAAATGCGGCAATGATGGCGGTAAAAGACCAACTCCCCGAGGGAAGCACCACCGTGGGCGGGCATATAGAGAGCAGCCACCTGCGCCCGACTGCTATCGGGCAAGAAGTGTATGCAACTGCCGAACTGACAAAAACAGACGGCAGGAAACTCTATTTTCACGTGGCGGCCTATCAAGGCGAAACACTGATAGGCGAAGGCGAACACCTGAGGTTTATAGTGGACCGAGAGAAATTCTTAAGCAAAATATAAGCAAGGAACGCAGAGCGGACTATAGTTTTGGAGGATAAGCCAAACTATAATGCACTTCCGGCAGATTATTAAGTAGATCATTAAGCAGATTATTAACGTGCTGATTATTAAACAACTATAATCAGCACCGCTGTCTCTGTATCATCCTTACGCCGACCTCACGCCGACAACTACGGTATTTTTACGGTTGATACACGGTAGATATACGGTAGATACACGGTAGATAATCGGTTCATTCAGCAACTCCTATAATACTCTTACAATACCCTGATAATACTCTCATCGTCCTCTTGCCTATGTCATAAATAATCTGTACCTTTGTACCCGAATACTAATACTCAACAACTATGGCACGCACCACACTCTCTCATCCTTTCGACACCATGTCGGGCAAACTCACCCACAACGACAAAATCATTCTCCGCACCCGCAACGGCAACACCCATGCTTATGCCAT
>USNU01000210.1 GCA_900556095.1 uncultured Bacteroidales bacterium
AAGTTTTGTCAGTTTGGTGCTATATATGTCTCTGTGTAGTTCTAACAAAAATAGGCGCACAGCACAAAGACGCTGCAAAATTACAAAAAATATTTGATACTACAATATAAAACACGTATTTTTTTTGTATTTCCCGCTTTTTGCTATCCCTAAACCATACTATTGCACTATAATTCAAATAGTGTTTTTGCATTGGTGGTAGTGAGGCGATCTATGTCGGCGGGGGGTACCTTATATATATAGGCGAGTCGTTCCGCCACATACGACATCCAACGACTCTCGTTGCGTTCGCCACGATGTGGTACAGGCGCCATATACGGGGCGTCGGTCTCCAAAAGCAGACGATTGAAGGGTACGACCGACAGATGGTCAGCCAATTTGCAGTTTTTGAACGTCAGTACACCGCCGATGCCAAGGTAATATCCTATATCAACCACTTGTTTTGCCACCTCGCGACTACCACTGAAACAATGGAAAACACCCTGTACATCGGGAAACTCGCGCAGGATAGACAATGTATCTTCGGTGGCGTCACGACTATGAATCATCACCGGCAGATGAAGTTCACGCGCCCATTGCATTTGGGTACGCAGCACGATATGTTGTTGCTCTTTATATGTTGTATCCCAGTGATAATCAAGTCCTATTTCGCCAATGGCGATATAACGCCGCCGAGGGCAGAACAACTCTGTACGAATCTGTTCCAACTGTTCCTTCCAATCGTCTCGGATATTCTCCGGATGCAGACCGAGTGCGGGAAAGAGATAGCCAGGATAGGTGTCTGCCAACTTGCCGACACTCTCTATAGATGAGGCGTCCACTCCCGGCACGAGCATACATTCCACTCCACCCGCTTTTTGTTCGGCGAGGAATGTATCCATATTTTCTGCGTATTGCGGGTCGTCAATATGGCAATGGGTATCAATCATATTTGTTTGCTATCTTAATGGCTTTGCCGGAGAGGCTCGGAACAGGATAGATGAATCGCCATAACTGAGGAACCGAAAATCGTGGTTCAGCGCATAGTCGTATATCGTGTGCCAGTCGCCGCCCACAAACGCGCTCACCAACAGAAGTAGGGTCGATTTGGGTTGATGGAAATTCGTAATCAGTTGATTCACAACATGGAATGTGTATCCCGGCTCAATCATTATCTGTGTTTCGGCGTGTAGTGTATCCTGTCCGGTGCTGTCCAAATAATCCAAAATCGCCTGCAACGCCTCCTCTGTGGAGCAGGTGTAATTCCCTGTGTAGGGTGCAAACTGTGGCACATGCAAATCGTTCGCACCGTCTTCCCGAAGCATACAACCTATGAAATACAGGCTCTCCAGAGTGCGCATACTGGTGGTCCCCACAGCAACGATATGACCTATATTCGCCTGAATATCAGCGATTGACTGTCGCGGCACGGCGATTATCTCGGTATGCATGGTGTGTTCGTTGGCGTCCTCGGTCTTCACGGGTTGGAACGTACCTGCCCCCACATGGAGCGTTACTTCTGTGGTTTTTATACCGCGTTGGCGGAGGTCGTCGAGCACCGCATTGGTAAAATGAAGTCCCGCCGTGGGGGCTGCCACCGACCCTTTGATACGCGAATAGACTGTCTGGTAGGTGGTTTTGTCGCTCTCCTCGGTCTTGCGATTGAGGTATGGCGGGATAGGCAGTTCGCCCACCGCGTCAAGAATCTCGGCAAAAGACACATCGCTGGCGTACCAACTGAAATGCACCGCAAACGTGTTGCCGGTCTGTGTGCCTTTGGTGGCACGGAGAGTGAGCGTCTCGCCCGTTTTGGGCAGCACGACCGTCATCTCCACATACTCGTCGCGGAATTTCTTCGCGTTGCCAATCATACATTTCCATGTACACCCCTCGGTGCTGCCGAGCGATAGTTGGTAGTCGTGCGGCGCGATAGGTTCGAGGCAGAATACCTCAATACGCGCACCACTCACTTTATGAAAAACCAACCGCGCCTGTATCACGCGCGTATTATTATATATGAGCAGCGAATGGGCGGGGATATAATCACCTACATGGTAAAAAACGTCCTCCGACACCTGTCCGTCCTTGTAAATCAGCAGTTTAGAGTGGTCTCTCTCCGCCAAGGGGTACTTAGCAATCCGCTCATCGGGCAGGGGGTAATTATAGTCGGCTATCAGTATGGGAGTCATTGTTTCTGCGTTGTTTGAAATCGCCTCTCGGCTTGAAATCACGTTTGCCGTCGCGCGGTTTGAAACTGCGTTTGTCATCATCACGACGCGGCTTGAAGTCTTTTCTGTCGCGAGGCGTAAAGTCGCGTGGTTTTGAGTCTTTCTTCTCTCCGCGCGGTTTGAAACCGCGTTTGTCGCTGTCGCGTCCCGGGCGGAATCCGCGTTTGCTGTCTTTGTCCTCAAAACGGCGTTTCGTTTTAGGTCTGTCCTCTTTGGACCTCGGTTGGTCTTTCGGATGGGTCTTTTTCCACTCACGGTGCTCGCCTTGGAACAACTCATATTTATTGAACAGGCAATCCAACTCGCCGTTCAGCAGGTGCATTTTCTCCGTCGGCTTCAGTCCGAGACACTTCATCGCCTCTTCGTTTGACGAGATAATCCACGCCGTTGCGCCCGCAAATTGAAATTTCAGGGCTTTGCCCATGTCCTCATAGAGGCGCAAAATATCTTTATCCTGTGCCAAACGCTCGCCGTATGGCGGATTCATCATCACAAAAGCCCCTTCGGTACTCGGTGCTCCCTCCACGCCCGCCATACGAATCTCCTCCAAGCGTATCTGTTTCACATCTATAAAACGTTGCATTCCAGCGCTCTTGATGTTCTTTTGTGCCACCTGTACGGCATAGAAGCCGGCATCCGAACCGTAGATATGATGGGTAAACTCGCGCTCGCGCGAGTCGTCGTTGTATATCATCTCAAAGAGGTCTTTGTCGAAATCAAGCCATTTCTCAAAGCCAAAGCCCTTGCGGAACACTCCCGGTGCAATATTTTGCGCAATCAGCGCCGCCTCTATGAGGAGAGTGCCCGAACCGCACATCGGGTCGAAGAAATTAGCCTGTCCGTGCCATCCTGCCATCAAGAGCATACCTGCTGCAAGTGCCTCATTGATAGGGGCTTCGGTGTTGGCGACGCGGTACCCGCGCTTGTGCAGACTCTCACCCGAACTATCCAAAGAGAGGGTTACATGCTCATCGGCAATGTGTACGTTCAGGCTCAAGTCAGGGGAGGTCAGTTTCACGTTGGGGCGTTTCTGCTCGCGCTCGGTCCACCAGTCTGCAATCGCGTCTTTCACGCGGTAGGTTACATATTTCGAGTGGCGGAAAGTCTCCGAATAGACGGTGGCATCTATCGAAAAACCGGTCTGAAGGGTCATATAGTTGCCCCAATTTATCTCTTTGGCGTGCGTATATACCTCGTCCGCATCTTTGGCGCGGAAAGTAGCGATAGGCACTAATACGCGCGAGGCGGTGCGCAGGCAGAAATTGGCGCGATAGAGCATTTCTTTGTTGCCCGTAAACGACAC
>USNU01000211.1 GCA_900556095.1 uncultured Bacteroidales bacterium
GTATCGAGATAGGTGGAGCCTGTCTCTACACCCACATTCTGATTGGTATAGACCTGCGTGAGGCTACCGAATGTGTAGGTCTTCTCGGTGCGGTAGTTGAGGTTGAGCGAGAACATCTCGGTGTTCATCCATGTGTCTATATCCTTGTAATACATTCCGCCGTAAGCGGCTGAGAGTGTACCGTTCAGCCCGCGCATCATATTGCGCTTGGTCTTGATATTGATAATACCACCCTGCCCCGAAGCGTCGTATTTGGCAGACGGGTTGGAGATAATCTCTATCTTTTCGATGGTGCTGCCGTCGGTGCCCTCAAGCATTGCCTTGAGTTGCTGCCCGCTGAGGTAGGAGGGACGCCCGTCGATATAAACCTCTACGGATTTACCGTTGACCGTAACGTTGCCGTCTTTGTCCACGTTCACGCCCGGAGCTTTCTTGAGCAGGTCTTTGCCGTTGCTGCCCATCGCAAAGGGCGAGTTGCTGACGTTGAGCACTATCTTGTCGAACTGACGCTCAATGAGTTGCTTCTTGGCTTTCACTTCCACCTCGCCGAGTTGCTTGCTCTCTTCGCTAAGCGTCAGCAAAAGATTTTCATCGCCCGACTGCACCTTGCGGCAGATGGTCCGGTAGCCTATATAAGAAACCTTGAGAAGGTATTTGCCCGCGGGGGCAGAGAGCATAAAATCGCCCTGTTCGTCGGTGATAGCACCGGTGATGAGCGTGCTGTCGGTTTGCAAAAGGCTGACGGTGGCATAAGCAATCGGGGCGGATTGGGTATCCTGCACCTTGCCCGCGAGATTGGATTGGGCAAAAGTAACCATGGTACATAGAAGTGCCACACAAAAAATGAATATACGTTTCATCTAACTAAATATAATAAGGAATGTAATTTATTGTTCGTTACTGCACATCCCCCTCTCTGAGGGGGCTTGGGGGAGTCTGGATTTTCTCCTCTATGTTGTGTTTGCCCGATTTATAGTAAGCGAGTGTGGCGGTGAATTGCTCCAGCAATATCCGCTCCACCTCCCCCTGCGCAAATTGGCGCATACCGTTGGTGATGAGCGAACAGAGACCCATATTGAATATCATCATGTGGTCGAAAAACGATTTGGCATCTTCGTCAGACAACTGATAATCCGTCTGATATTGCGTAGCCATGATACGGGACAGTTCTTCCACATCGAACATTTTTCTTCCCGTCCAGTGAATGAATTTGTACAGATTGGGTTCCGTCTGTGCATAACGAACAATGCACGTTCCCATGCGTTTGGCTGCGGGGCAGGCACTTTTCGCATCACGTGCAGCACGCACACAATCGAGAAAACGCGCGGAGGCTTCCATACGCACGGCATCTATGAGTTCGTCCATGTTGCGAAAAGCGGTGAAGAGCGGTCGGGAGGAGCAACCCATATAGTCGCCCAAGTCGCGGGCATTGATACACTCGGGACCTTTCTCCCGCACCATTTCGATAGCCGAATCGATAATCATCTCACGGCTGTATTGTACTTTACGAGGCATGGTTCTAATTAAGAATTACGAGTTGACACGTTGTTTATTTGTTAGTTACAAAAGGAAGCACTTGTTATGCAACTATTATTATGCAACAAATGTTGCGCAAAAGTACTGCTTATTTTTGATATAGGCAAGAAAGCGGTGTATTTTTACGAAAAAAGCCCCTGATGGTTAACGGGGCTTATGGGTCCATAGGACGAATGGGGATAATATGGATCCTGTCGGTTATGCGTAGGCGTGCAAGCCGCCGAGGAGGAAATTGACGCCGAAATAGGTGAACAATACAGACAAGAACGCCAACAGGCAATATACATGGAACACGCGCGGGCGACGGAAAAAAGGCAGCGAGCGGGCATGCAACGGCGCAGCATAGACGAGCAACGTAATCAAAGCCCACACCTCCTTCGGGTCCCAGCCCCAATAGCGTCCCCACGACACATTTGCCCATACCGCGCCGAGGAAGATACCTACTGACAAGCAGCACACAGCAGGACGCAAGAGAGTACGGGAGAAAAACATCAACCGTTGCTGCTGCTCCGCCTTGCCGCACAATGCCACCACACTATTGAGCATCACAAACGCCAAGAGGGCATAACTGAGCATAATAACACTGACGTGGAGACTCAGCAGAGGCGACTGTAAGACAGGCGTGAGATGGGTAATCTGCGGATTGGAGGCAGACATCATACTCACGAGAAGAGGCATGCCGGCGAGCAGAAGAGCGAAGGGACGGAATAAGTTGAGAGTGGAAGGTTGGGGGTTGAGTGAAGCGGAGGGTTGAGAGTGGAGTGCGGAGAGAAGTCCGGGCAGTAGGATGAACCATGCAAGGGACTGCATGGTCTCGTGTCCGTTGGAGAGGGGTATATGCCCGCTGATGTACCAACGCCAAACAAGCATAGCCGTCAAAAACAGCCATATTGCCGCCAGACATAGCGTATTCAGTATCTGCCACCAACGGGGCAGCACCTTTCCGCGCCCCTGCGCAATACAATAAACCAAGAAAAACAACAGCCCCAGAGTGATAGCCGCCATTGCCAGAGGCTTGGTATAGGGAAATGACGCCCAGCGTTGCTCTGCCCGGAAATGCGTCTCCGTGGGCAGGTTGTCCGTACCGACGTATTTCTGCTGGTAGAGACGTATCTTCTTCAGCGTTTCGTCGGCTTCGATATTCCGCCCCTGCATAAGATCGTAAGCCACATACTGCAGGGCATACATACGGAAATTCCATTCGTCGTGCGACAGGCTGTCCGCCGCCCCCGCCGAATTGATGTCGCACCAGCCGTGTTCAGTGGGCCATATCTTTAGCAGCGAGCCGCCCGCTACCATACGGAAGACAGCCTCGCGTTCATTGTTCTGCTGCGGTTTGCGCGACCGGCGCAGCGGCACCTGCGTCCAATCGTCGTAGTAGAACAATATACCCGTCAGCACCTGCTCCGCCGTGTAGCGTGTACCGTCTTCGGCACGGTAATAGTTATGCCCGTAGAGTTTGGTACAGACATCGTTCGCCAGCACCGACATCGGGCATACACGCCCGTTGTATTCCACATACAGATTGCCAAACGTCTCCGCCACGGGTCGTTGCAACGTCTTCGGCGCCGCCGAAGACGACAGCGGAAGCAAGAGCAGAACCGCTACAGCCCATCCCTTATGCAGCCTGTCCGGCACAAACAGATACAGCAGAAGCCCCACCAACAGCAGTATATAGCCCGTATAGGTAACTGCTATACCGGCAGGGTCGTGCGTCAGGAGAAGAGTACACCCGCCCGCATCTTCGTCGTAAGACGCCTGACAGAACCGCCAACCATAATAGCGGAATATATGATTCATAGATAGTTCCGCAGTAACGGTCTCGTCCGCCGACTGTACGGAGATACGGCTCAGGTAGTCCTCCGGCGTAGCGGTACCGGCATAGTAGCGAACCCGGAAATCGTCTAACGTAACGGAGAACGGCAGTTCTTTCTCCGTCCCCTCGCGCGTGAAACAGGTACGGCTGG
>USNU01000212.1 GCA_900556095.1 uncultured Bacteroidales bacterium
TGGGGGCTTCCATTCAAACGCCTACCGCTAGTACGCTTTCGGTGGGCAATAGCGGTACACTGAGTGCGACCACCGATTCTTTGCGTACAAGCGGTACACCTACCAACTCCACTTCCGTGTCGGGTTTCCGTATGCCGTTGCGCAGTAGTGTGAGTATGGCTTTCCAGATAAAGCAATATGGCCTGCTCTCGTTCCAGTACGACTATCTGCACCAAAAGAATATGAATGATGTGCATAGTTTGCGTGCGGGTTTGGAGATAGTGCCTATCAACAATCTGTTTATCAATGCGGGCTATGTGTACGAATCATCGTTCCGCAAACAAGAGGACATCGTGAAGCACGCCTATGATGCCGTACGTACGGATACCTATTTCCAAAATATACGCCGTACACAATATATAAGTTTGGGAGTGGGCTATCGTGGCAAGGTTTTTGTAGCACAAGCAGCATACCAGTTGGGGTTGCAAGGTATCAATCTCTATGCGCACCAGTTAGCCACGCCCTACGATATGCGCACGCAGACCCACCGTGTGGTGTTTACTTTGGCTTGGCATACGCGGGATTAAAGGAAGTTTCCTACACACATGTTGCCGCGATGTGGGAGAAATAGAAGGAATTTGAGCATTACAAATTGAATCAGTGCCGTATAGCACAGAGACCGGAAAACTCAACAAATACAATTAACCGAGGTAAATGTCTGACCGATGGCGTGCCGATACTCGCCTGCGATGACCTGACGCAAGTCAGAGAGCGGTGGAGGTAGTCGGATTACAAAGGGAAGGACACACCTCAAATCCTATTCTTAGGAGTTTTCTCGAGCAAGATGCTGTGCGGCACTTTTTATAAAAAATAGAGACTATCGGATATGTTCCGGCAGTCTCTATTTTTGTAGGTGTCTTAGTTGAAGAACAACGACAGACCTATCGACAGGACAATGGGACCCGATGGGGCTTTTATCAACCCTTTGTCGATGGCAGCCTGCTCAATAACAGTCGGCGTAAGGTGCTGAATATATGCCGCTTCGGCAAAGACGCCGAAGTTATGCACTATGAACCATTCCACGCCTGCGGCAAAACGCAGGGTGGGGACTGCGGAGAACTTGTCTTTGAGTTGATAAGCATTGCCCGTACCATCCAATGGAACCACCGTCTTGACATACGGAATAGATACGCCCGGCTCAATCGATACAAAGAAATCCCAATGGTTGAAATAGGGCTGTGCGTAGAAACCGCGTATATCTTTCACCAACGGAATCCTGTACCCCACGCCCATACCTATTTCGTAATACCACACCTCGCCCGTGCGGACATTGGTGCCTGCCACGCACAGTGAATCATACGTATTGCTGTGGGTGTCGAATGAGATAAACGCAAATGTTCCGTAACTCTTGTGGTGCCGCCAACCGAGACGCATAGAAGAATTGAAGGTCGCTCCCTCAATACCGTTGGGCGTAATACCTGCGCCCAAAACGGTCGGCAAATCCAACGCATCAAAAAAATCGCTAAACGTGTAGCGAGGTTTGATTGTTATGCCGTCAGATGTCAGCCCCTTGTCGCTGTTTGTCGATGTTGTTTCAGCAAACAGCCCCATGCTCAATGAGCAAAGGGCTGTCAGTATCATCAGATGTTTCATCGCATTTTCTTGGCTTGTGCTTTGGCGTTTTCGCGTGCCATACGTTGTTGCTCACGCTGCATCTTCTCCAAGCGTTCCATAAAACCGGACTTCTTCTGCCCGTTGCCTTTCTTCTTGGCATTGGCTTCCATCTGCTCAAGCAGTTTCTTGTCGTTGATAGTCCAGCGGAAAATCATCGTTTGCAGGATGGTGAAGAAGAGCGAGAGGAGGTAGTAATAACTCAAGCCGGCAGCGTAGTCGTTGAAGACGAAGAGGAACATCAGCGGCATGAGGTACATCATCCACTTCATAAATTTCATGCTCGGGTCGGTGGATTGCGTCTGCATCGTGATGTAGGTGTATGCGAAGTTGGTGATGGTCATCAAGAGACAGAAAAGGCTCAGGTGGTCGCCCAGAAGCGGGATATTTGTCCCCCACGAGATGAGTGTATCGTATGTAGAGAGGTCGTCCGCCCACAGGAATGATTTGCCACGCAACTCAATGGCGGTGGGGAAGAACCAGAACATCGCCATCACAATCGGGAACTGGAACAGCATAGGCAGACAGCCCGACATCGGACTTACGCCCGCACGCTGATAGAGTGCCATCGTTGCCTGCTGACGCTCTTGCATCTTCTCAGGCGGATATTTGGCGTTGATTTCGTCCAACTGCGGTTTCAGTACACGCATTTTGGCACTCGACTTGTAGGACGCAAACACAAACGGCAGGATAATCAGTTTGATAACCAAGGTCATCAACAGAATCACCAGACCGATATGCAGTCCCCACGAGGTGAAGAGGTCGAACATCGGAATCACCAGAATCTTGTCAATCCAACTGACAATCTTCCAACCTAATGGCACCAATTCTTGCAGGTGGAGTCGGTTTTCTTTCTCGACATCTTTGTCGTATGCCTTGAGGGTGTTGTAGTGGTTGGGGCCGAAGAAATAATGGAACGTGGTCTCGTTCTGCCCCGTAACATCGAAACCGACACTGGTTGTAGTGGTATACTCCTTGATGTATCGGCTGTGTTTGTCTTGCGGTGAGGACTCGAAATATGATGATGTAAATGCCTCGTCGGCAATCATCACAGTGGAGAAGAATTGGTCTTTGTAACCAATCCAACGCACGCGGGTATTTTCTTTTTTGGTATCGTGTTTGCTCTCGGAGAGTGTCTCCATGTCGCCGTCGAGGAGCATATATTGCAGTTGTGCGTAGCGTTCCTCAAACTTGCGTCCGCGCTCCTGTTGCGGAATGAGTTGCCGCCACTGCATCTCGAGCGAATTGACATTTTGTGCCAAAACGGTCTGCATATTGTGTGCCTGGATAGCCATGCCCACCATATAATCGTTCTCCGGCAGGGTATATACGAAGTCGAGGTAGGCGTCCTCTTGGTCGGTGTGGAGGCGCATGATGAGTGTTCCAACTTCCGGCTCGATAGGTTCAAAATAGAGGTTGTCGGTATGTAGAATACGGTTGTTGGCAGTGATGAGTGTGAAACTCTGTTTTGCCTCGTCGGCGCGGAAAAGACAGAGCGGGTTCACGCTGTCGCCATACGCCTTATATTCCTTTAATTCCGCACGCGCGATACGCCCGCCTTTGTTGTCAACGTAAAGGCGTATCTTTTCGTTTTCCAATACGGTGGCTTTGTTCTCACCTTGTGCCGATACGGCAAAAGCGCCATAAGCGGCTTGCAGTTTGTTTTGTAAGTCCTCGTTGGTAGTCGGTTCATTTGCATGAGCCGAGTCGGCTTGCAGTTGGGCTGTGATTTGGTCGGAGAGGAATTGTGCCTCTTGCTCCATTTGCTGTGCCAACGCGATACTGTCGCGCACACGCTGACGCTCAGCCAATTCTTCCTTCGAGGGGCGACCAACCCACGAGAAACCCAC
>USNU01000213.1 GCA_900556095.1 uncultured Bacteroidales bacterium
GAGCAGGCGCACCATCGCCACACCGCACTCGTGTTTTAGTGGTTCCATCAAACAATAGTTTTATTATCGTAAAATAGTTGCTTCGCGGTCGGGACCAACCGAGATGATTTTTATTGGCGTTTGTAGTTCACGCTCCAAGAAATCCACATAGTCGCGGAACGCCTTCGGCAGTTCTTCCTCGTGGCGGCAGGCGGTGAGGTCCTGCTTCCACCCCGGCAACTCGACATAGACAGGTTCTACCCCACTCTCGATGGAGAAAGGAAACTCGCGGGTTTCCACACCGTTTATTTTGTATGCCGTGCAAGCCTTGATTGTCTCAAACGAGTCGAGTACATCGGATTTCATCATAATGAGTTGAGTTACGCCATTGAGCATAATCGTGTAACGGAGAGCGACCAGATCGATCCAGCCGCAGCGGCGTTCACGCCCCGTAACGGCACCAAACTCGTGTCCAATAGAACGCATCTTGTTTCCTGTCTCGTCGAACAACTCCGTGGGGAAAGGACCTGCCCCCACGCGCGTACAATATGCTTTGAAGATACCGAACACCTCGCCGATACGACTCGGAGCCAAACCAAGACCCGTGCATGCTCCCGCGCAGATAGTATTGGACGATGTAACGAAAGGATAGGAACCGAAGTCCACGTCCAAAAGCGAACCTTGTGCGCCCTCGCAAAGGATAGATTTGTCCTCGCGGAGGCAGTTGTTCGCAAAATGCTCACTATCAATAAAACGGAAACGGCGAAGATATTCCACTCCCTGCATCCATTCTGTTTCAAGAGTTTCCAGACCTTCAAGAGAGACAGGTTCGCCGCCCTTGGCAACGGCAGTACGATTGAGGGCGTCAATCATCTCGATATGACGCTGACGCGCAGCGGCATATTTCTCATCGAAATTATCCAGAATATCGCCCACGCGCAGACCGTTACGGCTGATTTTGTCGGTATAAGTAGGACCGATACCCTTTCCCGTGGTGCCAATCTTGGCTTTGCCTTTTGCCGCCTCGTTGGCTTGGTCCAACAGGCGATGGGTGGGCAGGATAAGGTGGGCTTTCTTGGAGACAAACAGACGCTCTGTGAGCGGGTGTCCCGACTGTGCCAGTTCCTCCGCCTCCTTCATAAACAACAGAGGATCAAGCACTACGCCATTTCCGATGATGTTGATTTTGCCGCCTTGGAAAATACCCGACGGGATACTGCGAAGCACATACTTCTGACCATCGAACTCAAGGGTATGCCCAGCATTGGGTCCACCTTGGAAACGGGCAATCACATCATAACGCGGGGTAAGCACATCGACCACTTTGCCTTTGCCCTCATCGCCCCACTGAAGTCCTAAAAGAATATCTGCTTTTTTCATAATCGAAAATTAAATGCCTACTTTGTTGAAGATATAATCCACATTTTTCATATAATAGTCCAGCGTGAAGCAGTTGTCAATTTCTGCCTCGGTGAGGTGTGCGACCACCTCCGGCGTCTTCTTGAGATTGTCCTGCATTTCGCCGCCTTCCATCAGGGTGCGCATTGCCACCGGTTGCACCAAGTCGTATGCCTGCTCGCGCACAAAACCTTTCTCAATGAGTGCGTTCATCACACGCTGCGCAAAGATTGCACCATGAGTGAGACCGATATTGTGGAGCATATTCTCCGGATAAACGACCAAGTTGTCCAACACGCCCTCGAAGCGCGACAACATATAATCAAGAAGCATGGTGGCGTCCGGCAAGACGATACGCTCGGTGGACGAATGTGAGATGTCGCGTTCGTGCCAAAGGGCGATATTTTCTGACGCGGTACACATATATCCACGCATGACGCGCGCGCAACCACAGATATTCTCCGACGAAATCGGATTGCGCTTGTGGGGCATAGCCGATGAGCCTTTTTGTCCTTTTCGGAACGCTTCTTCCACCTCGCGCACCTCCTGACGTTGCATATTGCGTACCTCCAATGCCATCTGCTCGAGTGTTCCGGCGATGATAGCCAATGTGGCGATATAGAACGCATGACGATCGCGCCCCAGCACCTGTGTGGCAATCGCCGCCGACTCGATACCGAGATGTTGGCACACATATTCCTGTATCTCCGGCGGGATATTGGCATAGTTGCCCACCGCGCCCGATAATTTACCTGCCTCCACGCCACGTGCTGCCATCTCGAAGCGGGCGATATTGCGTTTCATCTCCTCGTACCACAACGCCCACTTCAGGCCAAACGAGGTAACATCGGCGTGCATACCATGGGTACGACCAATCACAGGTGTGTATTTGAACTCATTCGCCCGACGTGCCAACACGTCCATAAACGACTGTAAGTCCTTGCGTAACAGTTCGTTAGCCTGACGCAGAAGGTATCCATTGGCAGTATCTACCACGTCTGTGGACGTGAGTCCGTAGTGTACCCATTTGCGTTCCTCTCCCAATGACTCGCTCACGGCGCGCGTGAAAGCCACCACGTCGTGGCGCGTGATTTCCTCTATCTCGTGGATACGATTTACATCAAATTTGGCTTTTTCGCGCAGCAAAGCGACGTCCTCTTTGGGTACAACCCCCAGTGTGGACCAAGCCTCTGCTGCCAGTATTTCCACTTCGAGATAAGCATTAAACTTATTCTCTTCTGTCCAGATTTTGCGCATCTGTGGGCGCGAATAACGATCTATCATTATGATTGGTTTATTATGTTCTATTTTTCTATAATTCCGAGTGGTCTTAGACCCGCGTTAGGTCCGCTTTAGACCCACTAAACGGTCCGAGGCAAAATGTTCACTTTTACTTCGTCCAACGCTTTCTTGGTTCGTTCCAATGCGTCTTCGACACTCTCTCCCGTAGCCAACACAACTCCGAAACGGCGATGTCCACACACTTCGGGTTTGCCGAACAGACGTATCTGCACACCGGGGACAGCCAGTGCTTTCTCCAACCCCTCGAATGAGACACGGTTGGTATCGCCCTCGATGACGATAGCACGCGATGCCGACGGCGCGAAAAAACGCACCTCCGGAATAGGCAATCCCAATACAGCACGCGCATGGAGAGCAAACTCCGACAGGTCCTGACTAATCATCGTAACCATGCCCGTGTCGTGCGGACGCGGACTGACTTCGGAGAAAATGACCTCGTCGCCACAGACAAACATCTCCACGCCAAAGATACCATAGCCTCCGAGAGCGTCGGTTATCCGGCGGGCGATATCCTGTGCCTTGCGCAATGCCGGTTCTGACATGGCTTGCGGTTGCCACGATTCGCGATAGTCGCCGTCCACCTGATGGTGTCCTATCGGTTGCAAAAAAGTGGTTCCGCCTGCGTGGCGCACAGTGAGGAGAGTAATCTCGTAGTCGAAATGCACAAAGCCCTCGACAATCACACGTCCTGCACCAGCGCGACCTCCCTCTTGGCTTACATGCCAAGCGGATTCGATGTCTGAGTCTTGTTTGACAGTGGATTGCCCATGCCCCGACGAGGTCATAATCGGCTTGACCACGCAGG
>USNU01000214.1 GCA_900556095.1 uncultured Bacteroidales bacterium
TGACCTGTCCGCCACAGATCAAAGGCAAGATGGAACATTTTGTTTCGCGACGCGCAATGAACATTGACGGACTCGGCGAAGAAACCATTGCCCTACTCTACGAGCAAGGTTTATTGCACAACATTGCTGATATATATGATTTGACACTCAGCGAGTTGGCACAGCAGGAACGCCTCGGACAAAAGTCGGCACAAAACATTCTCAATGGTATAGAAACCTCGAAACTCGTACCTTGGGCGCGTGTGCTGTTCGCTCTCGGCATACGTATGGTGGGCGAGACAACAGCAAAAAAAATTGCACGCCGTTTCCGGAATATCAACCTGCTGATGACGGCTACACACGACCAACTGACGGCTGTAGAAGATGTGGGCGACCAGATAGCCGACAACATCATCGCCTATTTTGCCGACGAACGCAATAGGGAGATTGTCAGCCGTTTGCGTGCTGCCGGTCTGCAAATGGAGTCCGCCGAAGATACAACGCCTGCCTCAGACAAACTGACGGGGCAGTCTATCGTTATATCGGGAACGTTTGCACGCCATAGTCGCGATGAATACAAAGCCCTTATCGAAGCCCACGGCGGAAAAAACGTAGGCAGCGTAAGCAAGAAAACATCTTTTATACTCGCCGGCGAAAATATGGGTCCCGAGAAACTGAAAAAAGCAGAAGCACTCGGTGTTCGATTGCTGAATGAGAATGAGTTTTTAGAAATGATAGGAGAGAACGTATGAGCCTGAAAGAAAGACTTTTTGAACACTATATCCGCAAACACCCGCAAAAACAAAGCGGTTTCCCGAATTGGGAGAAAGTGCGGAATATATGTATATTGGCAGAAGCCGCAACGGATAACCAAGAGGCTTTAGCCCTTGCGGACTGCTCTGGACAATTGGAAAATACAGGCAAGACCGTGCAACTGGTTACCTATGCCGACTCTCCGGAAAGAGTAGGACAAGGATTGGTATTCTGCCGCAAAGATTTTTCCCTTTTCGGACGTCCGCACAAAGATGTAATGGACCGGTTAGCCAAACCTGTCGACCTGCTTATCGATCTGACAAAGCGTCCGCTGTTGCCCATACGTTACCTCGCTTTTTGTGCCAATGCCCGATTTAAAACCGGCAGGAAACTATCCCCGAAAGACGAAGACGGCATACACAATATGCTTATTCAGACCGATAACACCGATACGGAATTTGTATTCCGGCAAATAATACATTATATAGAAACCATACGAAGCAATGACTGACATTCGCGAAAGATACGACCGTGCGCAAAGCGACCTGTATGGTCTGGGTACGGCACTTGTTACGCCCTTTAAGGAGGACTTGTCCGTTGATTATGAGGCACTCGACCGCCTGTTGGATATCCAACTCTCTGGTGACACCGATTATATTGTGGTACTCGGTACCACCGGCGAAGCCGCCACGCTGACCGACGAAGAAAAGACCGCTGTACGCGATTTTATCGTCAGTAAGGTGGCTGGGCGCTTGCCGTTGGTATTGGGTGTGGGCGGCAACTGCACCGCACACGTGGTGAAAGAACTGCACCGTCTCGCACCCATTCTCACTGCACATTTCACGGCTGTCCTGTCGGTTTGCCCCTACTACAACAAGCCTTCGCAAGAGGGTATATACCGGCATTTCTGCGCCATAGCCGAAGCATCGCCTATACCCGTACTCTTGTATAACGTACCCGGGCGTACGGGCGTAAACATCACCCCCGAGACGGCTCTCCGTATCCATTCCGCACACCCTGACAAGGTATGCGGTATCAAGGAGGCGAGCGGCAACGTACCCCAGATAGAGCACCTCTTACGCCAAGCACCGTCCGACTTTCTGGTTATCTCGGGCGATGACGGTATCGCCTGCCAACTGATGGAAGCAGGTGCTGCAGGACTGATTTCTGTCGCAAGCAACGCTTTCCCCGCTGATTTCCGCAAAATCATATACAACAAAGACTCCGCATTACAAGCCCGCTATGCGCAGATGATACACCTGCTTTTTGCAGAGGGCAACCCATCGGGAATAAAAACCGTACTCGCGGCACAAGGCATTATCTCCAATTGTCTCCGGTTGCCATTGGTACCCAATTCCGACGAGATACAAACCGAGATACGCTGCGCATTGCGCTCCCTAAATGACGAATAAACTATGGAAAAGAAAGATAAAAACGATTTGTCCTCGCAGGTAAATACCTTGGAGCGTGCCTTGGGCGAACGGATGTTGCATCATGGTTTGGTCATCTTGCGCCAATGGGTAGCCGAATTGGGTATGGTGGTCTATGCGGATAGGATTGACCAACTGGAACAGAACTACCAACGCCTCTTCGACTATTATCTCACAATGGACGATATCAATCGCGACCGTCTCTTGGACGAGATGACCGGGGAAGCATATCGGTTGGAGGATGACATCTATGCCGAGATGCGAATCCGACGCGGATTGTCGCCCGAGATGCACGGCTTCAACGGCAGCAACCCGCAGAGTGTAATGCGCTATTTCTCTTCCTGCATACAGATGCAGACCGAGGACTTCGATTGGATTCGTACACAGTTGCAGGATAAGGAACATTCCACAATGGCTCTCTTGGCGATTGCCGCCCTGTCGTCCAACCTGCGCGAATGTTTCTCCGAAGAAGCGATTCTGCTGCTGATTGAGGCAATAGGATCTGAAAATCAAGTGATTGTCAGCCAAGCCTTGGGCAGCGTCATCCTGCTGCTGGCACACTACGATGTGCGTATCGACTATTTTCCCGCTATCGAAGATGCCTTTGCCGCCGCCATCGACACCGATTCGTCGTTGGCTCTGGATACACTCTGTGCACTGATCCGCTCCAGCAAAGTGAATATCCGAGACCTGATGGCAAAAGGCGAACTCAATGCAGACGATATGCCGGATACACTCCGTGAGGTATTAGGTATCGACGAGAACGATGACCCGAAGCGCAAATTAGCCTCTATCGAATCATGGATGCCTGACAGCGAGCGGGAATATATGGCGGGCCTGGTTAGCATGTTCCCCGATACGTGGGTCTATAATATCATTGTGGGCGAAGACCCGGAGAATCTACGCCGTATACAACTCACATACCTTTCTATCGGCAAAATGGACCTACTGTGGGACGATTTGGGTGTAGCCGAACAATGGCTTGCCAACCATCTTGTGGAAGAGCAGCCCACCCCGATAGACTATATCAACTATGCCCATTGTTGTTTTGTCCGTGGCGACCGTTTGATGGCGTACGAGAACTATCGCCAGGCACGCTCGATATGCAAGTCGGCAAAGGCATTTTTCGCTCTGTTCCGACCCGACAGACAATTGCTGGTTGACCATGGTGTACCACTCGAACAGGTTTACCTGATGGAGGACCAATTGCTCACTATCAACAAGTAGTACATTTTCCCTGTTCTTACCCTGATGTTAGCCTGATGTTAGCCCATAGATTGTTGAACCATAAAAATACTCATTTATGACACGAATAGCATTT
>USNU01000215.1 GCA_900556095.1 uncultured Bacteroidales bacterium
CCACGCACCGTATCGATCACCTCTATGGCCGCTATTATCGTGCCCTCTCCTATATGATGATCACCGAGGATTACGGTCGTTCCTGTACGCCATCCGACCACTTGCCGTTGATGGCGGAGGTAGCCCTTACCCGCCGTCCGCAGACTATTCCGCTTACCTCCTCACTCACAGCCGCTATCGCTGCTTCTTCGCCCGGCGACACAATCGATCTTGGCGGACAGACCGTCAGCAACGAGAATATCCGCTTTCCGCATTTTTTGGTGCTGACCAATGGTTCCCTCGACGGCTGCACGCTTACCGTCCCGTCGCCCTATGCCTTACATCTCTCGCATTGCACTTTCACGCATTCCTCTACGGCTATCGCTGCCAACGGCTATGCTCTGCGTGCTGCCGACTGCCGCTTTTCTGACTGTACCACAGACCTCCAAGGGGCGGCTGTCAGTAGCAACGGACGTCTATACCTTACCCGCTGTATATTCTCCAACAACACTGCCGCACAGGGTGGGGCGGTTGCACAGGTCGGTAACTACTGGGGTGCTACATTGCAAAATTGTGTATTCTCTGACAATACTGCCAAAGACGGTTCCGCCCTCTATCTCACCAAAACAGAGGACGTGTGTGTTGAAAACTCTGCTTTTGTGCGCAACCATGCCACTGAGACAGGGGCGGTCTCCTGTAACGACCCCACCACCGCTTCGCACCTGCAGTTCGTCAATTGTACCTTTGCCGAAAATACCTCCCGTGCCGCTTCATCATTCAAGAACCCTCTCTTCGGCGGTTCGTCTCTGCGCGTCTATGGCGATACGGCTACTGTTCTTACGCTCATCAACACCACCTGTGTACGTGATACCAACGCTTGTCTCACCACCGCCGGTGCACCAGGGTCCAACTATTTTGGTGCGGCTATTGTCCTCTCGCAGGGTAAACTGAATACCTACAATAGTCTGATAGTCAACCACTATTCTACTGCTGCTAAGGCCGACCTCTACATCTCTGACAAAGCCAGGCACCTCGCGGATGTCCATACCGTCTATACGGCGGAGCAACCGGATAATGCTGCACTCGGACAAATCACACAGCAAGACGACATGCCATTTGTGCCGCTCCTCAAAGATACCTATGCGGGTGTTCCACTCGTATGTCTCCTTGCCGATGACCTTTCTGAGCAGACGTTCGGCGAAGATATCACAGCCGACGGCGTACTTGAATCCTCGCTTACCACCGATTGTCTCGGCAATTCACGCCCGTCGCCTGCCACCATCGGCTCTGTCGAGTACCAAGCCCCGCAGGCTATCCACACGACATCCACACGGCAACCACCCGTGTTTGGCAAGTATCTGTACAACAACCAAATCTATATCACCGACGGCACCGCTACTTATAATCTGTTAGGAACTATTATATATCGTGCTAATAAGAGTAGGTGATTAATAGGTGATTAATAGGTGATTCTCGAATGGATACCGAATGAATCTCGGATAAACAAACAATAAAAACAACTCAATAACTAATCGTATGAAAAAACTTTTTCTTTCTATGGCGCTTCTTGCTGCCATCTCCGCCACTGCGGAAACCCGTGTCGAAACGTTTGAGCCCAAAGAAACGAACAACAACAAAACCTACAACACCAAGGCATATACCTCGGTTTGCCAACAAGCCTCTTGGACAACCCTCTACGGCGGTGTCTGCAAAAACCAAGGCAAAATGGGTAAAGACAACTATGTCGCCGTAGTTCGTGGTCAAAGAACCTCCGAGGAGGGCTTCGGTTATATTGAAAGCGACTCTATTTCGGGCGGTATTGATAGTCTGGCATTTACGTGGAATAGCAATGGAGACAAAAACTGTGATTTGGATATTCGTATCTTTATCAACGAGGATTCTATCGGCGGTATCTATCATATTGAAGAATACAAAGATAAAGCACCTTTCTACACATGGTCTAAAGGGAACTTGAAACGCGAAGGAAAATTTGTTATCCGCTTAAAGAATTATTCTCCGGAACCTTATGAGATGAATGATGCCGGAACCAAACAAATAAACAAATTCCGTCTCGTCATCGACGACCTAACGTGGACTACCTACACAGCCCCCGTGCCCGAGAACCCTACTGCCATTACCGACCTTGCTACCGCTCCTGCATTCCCGAGCAGAATGTCTATACCCTCGACGGGTGTCTTATCCGCCGCGCCGTTGCTGCCGATCAAGCCGCCGACAACCTTGAAAACGGTATCTACATCATCAATAACCGCAAAGTAGTCATTGCGCACTAAAATAATTCTTTGTATCTTTGCACCCTGTTATCCCTGACAGGGTGCAAACTTGACGTCTAATTATATGATAATTAGCGTTCCAAAGAACAAATGACAGAAGAACAGTTACTTATCCGCCTCCGTACAGGCGACAGGCAGGCGTTTGAACTCATCTATCGTGAGTACTCACCGCGTCTTCACGCCTACTGCCTCAATATCACTAAGTCTGCCGAAGATGCGCAAGACTTGGTGCAGGAGGCGTTTGCTGTCCTCTGGGAGAAACGTGATACCGTCCATACTGGTATTGCCTCTTTTCTCTTTGCTATTGTCAAGAACCAACTCATCACCATCTTTCGTCGCCGTATTCACGAACCGCAGTACGAAGATTATGTTGAGTATGTCAACGATATACGGCTCTCCACTTTCTGCGAACCGATGCTCTATGACGAGTATCGCCGCGCTATCTCAGATATACTCCGCTCGCTTCCCGATCAGCAACGCATAGTCTTTGTGCTACACCGCTTGCAAGGCTTGTCCCACAAGCAGATAGCCGCCCAACTGCATCTCAGTGAGCAGACAACACGCAATCTCCTCTCTTTGGCTCTCAAAGAGATACGTCAACAACTACAAAAACGCATACAACAGTGAATTTGTTTAAGAAGTATTTTACCAACCGGCTTACGTCCGCTGACCTTCGCGACTTGCGCCGCAAGGCAGACGCTATGACCGACGACCAACTCGAAGAAGAAATGCGCCGCCTTTGGATGCAGTCTGCACCTGTACCTGTTGCCGCACCGCGTCGCCGTCGTTATATTATCTCTGCCGTTGCCGCCTCTGTGGCAGTCGTCCTCTGTCTCACTGCGGGGCTGTTCTTTTTTGCCAAACACGATACACAGGGTATGCTCTGTGTGCAGACCGCAGCCGATGAGATGTGTACGCTCTCTCTGCCCGATGGCTCACGGGTGGTACTCAATGGCAACAGCACACTCTCGTATTCGCCCGACGACTTTACATCATCTTCGCGGGCGTTGCAGTTGGACGGCGAAGCCTATTTCGATGTGACAAAAGATAAAAGCAAACCGTTCATCGTGCAAACGGATAATTATAACGTAGAGGTATTGGGTACCCAATTTGATGTGAATGCCTATTCTGAAACAGGCGAGTTTGAAACAACGTTAATGTCGGGTAGCGTAAAGGTAGCTTCAGCAAGCGACTCCACGCAAAAA
>USNU01000216.1 GCA_900556095.1 uncultured Bacteroidales bacterium
GCTGCCTCTGTTCCGCCATGCTCAAACTCAATCTCCGTTCCCATCGACCATCCCTTGCCGAAATCGTACCCCATATATATCACGACGTGGGGCAGGTCGAACTCGCCATATTGGTCATTCTTGTATTTCTCCGGCGAGGTGTATCGCAGATAGTTGTTGGAGTAGAAACAGCGTTTCATTGTCGCCTCGCCATAGCCACCGATGGTCAGACGATGAGGGCGTTGGCTTTTCCCGGATTGAATGTGGGTACTTGTTTCTTGTGATGTCGCCGATTGTGGTTGCGCCTGTTCCAAACGTTCTATACGCTCTGTCAGTGCTTTTAGATCGGCTTGCGATACCATAATGGAATCTTCTGCATGCATATGGAAAATGCTTGCAGAGAGCAGAAAAAGAGAATAAATATATTTTTTCATACTAATACCTAATTGCTTGTCTATCGGTTGATTTTCTGTGCTTTGCCTTGCTGTGGCGGTCTCTTTGCCCGAACGGGTGTCCGCTCGCCGAAACCGCCGTTGCAAGACTTTGTACAATTCAATAAACCATCTTTCAAAAAACAATGCAAAGGTACATTCTTTCTCTCTCTCCTACAATCCCGCTTTTTCGGTAAACTTTATCCCTAATTGTGGGTATATGTTTACAATAAAAAAGAGGTCGCTCTGTATAAGCAACCTCTTTTACTTTAAAGACGTGCAGCACGGCTGCACAAGCGGACTCGTAATTACTTACGGATACCCAACTCTTTGATAATAGCACGATAACGCTCGATGTCGCGCTCCTTCAGGTAATCCAACATACGACGACGTTTACCAACGAGGTTGGTCAGCGCGCGCTCCGTACCGAAATCCTTGCGGTTTTGTTTCAAGTGCTCGGTAAGGTGGTTGATACGGAAGGTGAACAACGCAATCTGGCTCTCTGCGGAACCGGTGTTCTTGGCGTCATTGCCATACTTGGCAAAGAGTTCTGCTTTTTTCTCAGATGTCAAATACATGACTAAAAAAGATAATTTAATGAAACAATCATAACCTCGCCCGATGTCCGCCACTGGGATAGTGCTTCTATCCGAACGATGTTACATCTACTTGCCTTTGGAATAAATATTCTCAAAAGCGGCTGCAAAGATACGACTTTTTTCTGATATATACAAGAATGATGTCCACATATTGTATATTCTGCACATTTTGTGCATGTTGTTTGGCACGGCTTTTGCGGATTATCATCAAAACGGTTCCCTGTTAAGAGGGAACGGAAAAAAATATACACCTAAAATATAATGAACTATGGCAAACTTAGGAAAAGTATTGGCTGCATTTGTAGGCGGTGCATTGGTTGGAGCCGCGGCAGCATTGTTGTTCGCGCCCAAGAGCGGCGAGGAAACACGCAAACAGATTGCCGATTTGGCACGTGAGAAAGGTCTGACGCTCAACAAAGAAGAGTTGGAAGCATTCGTAAATAAAGTGATGGCTAAGGTGAAGGACTATTTCACGAGCGAGGAGTTGGAAGCCGCTGTGGATGAGGCCATTCATGAAGCCAAAGCCTGAGCGGTATGGACGAGACGCAATATCAGAGACTATTAGACGACTGCAAGTCGTATCTGAATACGCGGTACGACTTGCTTCGCCTTTCGCTATTGGCTAAACTGAGTAAGATACTCGGTTTGGTACTCTTGGCGTTGGTGGTTGTGCTGTTGGTGTTCGCGGTGCTGTCATTCGGTGCATTGGCATTGGTCTTTGTGTTGGCGCAATGGCTCCCCCTGTGGGCATCTTTTCTCATCATCGGCGGGGTATTTTTGTTGCTGTTGGTATTGGCGATAGCATTCCGCAAACAGTTGTTTGTCAATCCGTTGATAGGTACATTGAGTACAATCTTGTTTGCAGATAACTCCATAGGAGAGGAGGTGAGCCATGACTGATTTGAGCCGGCTACGCACCATCGAACAGTTGGAAGCCGAGCAGGCACGCCTGGAGCGACAGGCGGATAAACAACTGCAAGGATTGGTTCGCGATACACAAACAATTCGCCGTATATGGCAAAAACGCATGGCGGGCGTGGAACGTTTTGCCAACATAATGAGTCTTGTGCTGCCAAAAGTAGGGCAGGGAACATTATTGGTAACCTTGTTTACCCGCTTATTCCGTAGATTCAGGAAGTAGATTGATTGTATAAAACACAAAAAAGGAGACCACCTATGGGCAGTCTCCTTTTTTATTTTATATATGTTTATTTATCCTTTTGCTTCTCAAGTTGGCGGTCCAATGCTTCGAGACATTCGTCAATGGCTTGCTCAAACGTGTCGCAGGTCTTTTGTGCAAAGAGCTCGGCGCCCATACCCGTAATACGAATTGTGGCTTCCTTGTTCAGATTGGTCTCGGGTTTAACAAGCGTCATACGAATGTCCATTTCGGCGGAAGGAGTCAGTAGTTTCTCGTAACGACGGGTTTTCTTCTCAATGTGTTGCTCCAAACGGGTTGCAATCTCAAAATTAACGGCTTGCGTGTTCAGTTTCATAGTGAATCCTTTCTGTTAAGAGTTAATGTTTTTATGATGCTATAGAGACAAATGTCTCTGTAAAAAATGCACAAATTGCGTGCCAATCTACTGCTTAATCAGCAAGCGGAAAGCGTCCGTTACTTTTTTTACAGGCACGACCTCAATTTTGTATTTCTGTGTCAGCACTTTTTGATCGGCAGGAATGATGATTCGTTTGAATCCGAGTTTCTGTGCCTCGCTGATTCTCTGCTCGATACGGTTGACGGGGCGTATCTCTCCCGCCAATCCCACCTCGCCCGTCAGGCAGGTATCGGGGTCCAACGCAATGTCCATATTCGACGACAATACCGCTGCCAACACCGCCAAATCGATGGCTGGGTCATTCACACGCAGACCACCCGCGATATTCAGGAAGACATCTTTTTGCAGCAGTTTGAACCCCACACGCTTTTCCAGCACGGCAAGCAACATATTCAGCCTGCGGGTATCAAACCCTGTGGAAGAACGTTGGGGCGTACCATACGCGGCAGACGACACAAGTGCCTGCACCTCAATGAGAAACGGACGCACCCCCTCGATAGCCGCAGCGATAGAGATACCCGAAAGTCCATCGCGAGCAGTGGAGAGAAGCAACTCGCTTGGGTTGGTTACTTCGCGCAGACCATCCTGCTGCATCTCGTAGATACCCAATTCGGACGTGGAACCGAAACGGTTTTTCTGCGCCCGCAAAATACGATACATATAGTGTTGGTCGCCCTCGAACTGAAGCACCGTATCCACGATGTGTTCCAGCACCTTAGGTCCCGCCAGCGAACCTTCTTTGTTGATATGTCCGATAATAAAAAACGGAACATTTTTCTCTTTGGCAAACTGCAAAATCCGCGCTGCACACTCGCGCACCTGACTCAGACTGCCGATAGTTGCCTCCACCGAGTCGCAGCCGATAGTCTGTATCGAATCCACCACCACCACGTC
>USNU01000217.1 GCA_900556095.1 uncultured Bacteroidales bacterium
TCATCTCCTTGCCCGCCATTTGGTCGAAATAGGTGTCTGTCTCTTGTTGGATGGTCAGTGCACTGCCGATACCGCGGGCATAATCAATTGTGCCGTTGCGCATATATATATATATGGTGTCGGCGGAAATCTGATGGTTGTCGCTCCAGCATACGGGTTCGGTATAGAGCGTCATTACCGAGTCCCGTCCATTGTAGGACATTGAGTCGCATACCGCCTGCATATCCTCTCGATAAATACGCACGTTGTGGAACGCCCGCATAGCACGGTAGGTGGTATCCTGCCACAATGTATCGGGTTCAACAGCGGTCAACACACTGTCTATCAGCACGCTATCGCGTGGAACAAGGCGTTGTATTTGGAAAGGAACCGTCTCTGAATAGAGGGTGTCGGCATGCATATAGCCGTAGGCGGCAGAATCCGACCAATCGACCATAAGGGCACTATCGGTTACATAGCCGTACTCGCCGTCATGGAACATCTCACCATAGTTGCCGTAGAGCGTTACCATCTGCACGGTATCCTTCATCTCCATACTACCAATCATCTTGCCATAGCCAAGGTGTTTGTTATAGAATATGGTGTCGCCCGTCATTGATTTGCCGTCGATATGCACAACACGAGAGCGGTCCAGAAGCATTGATTGTTCAGTCTCTGTGTTGTACCACCCGCGAGAGGAATAGATATTGGTTTCTTTCTCATAAACAATCGTGGTCGGACTGACCAAATCTGCGATATGGGTATCAGTGTTGTAGAGAAGAGTGTCGGTAGCAAGGTCGAATTTAGGGTTCTCCAAATGCACACGATGGCTGAATACCGCCTGTTTGTTGTTGGGTGTGTATTGCCCCCACACAGAAGTAAGGGTATTGAGCGTATCGCTGATTGTACCGCCCGTGTAGTAGTATGCAATATCGCGCATACGGTCGTAGTTAAGACTATCGGTAGTCAGGATTGTCGGATTGTCTTTCCCATGTACAAGACGCACGTGGCGGCGCAGGCGGGCGAACTTGGAATTACCATTGTAGAACAATTTATCGCCGTAACCGAGAAGGGTATCGCCCTGCACAAACCGCACATGCCCGAATGCATCAAGCGAGTTTTCTTTCTCGTAGAAATAAGCAGAGTCGCAGTACATCAAGGCATCCTCGTGGCGGAAGATGACATCCCCCCGCAGAATCTGCGCATCAGCAATACGCTCCTGGTCGAAACTGAGCGTTTCGGAGTGCTCCAGATACACCATTGTCTGCGCCTGCAAAGCCAAGCACAGAAACAAACCAAACACTATGACATTGAAACGAAACGTCAAGGCAATGTACAATTAACAAAATAGTTATTTTTAGCGAGTCTATCGTGTTATCTCCTACTGATCATCCACTCTTGTCGGCTCTTAGTCGTGTATCCACCCCGGGTATTGGAAATCGCATCCAGCCCATTTGGGGTCGATTTGAACATAGGTCGTTTTCTGCTTTTGCAGAATCCAATTATGGATAAACTCTGCAGACTGTTTCTGCTCCAGCATACCTTTGATAGTTTGGAAATCGTCAGTCAAGTTGGCCCGATGCACATCGGTTTTCTTGCGCAGGTGCACAATAGCGCACACCTCTTTGTTGCGCTGCTGGTCCATCATTACAAACGGTGCGGAGATGTCGCCCTCCTGCATCGAATAAATCTGCTTTGCCACTTCGGGCGCAAGGTCCTGATACTCAAAACGCGTGCTACCCGTGTTGGGGTTGGTCATCAGCCCCGCGTTCATCGCCGTATTCTTGTCCTCCGAATAGCGAATTACCGCCTGCTCAAAGGTTATCTTGCCTGCTTCAATATCTCGGCGGATAGTGTCTAATCGGTTGATTGCGCTCACCTTGTCATCGGCACTGACGCGTGGGCGGAGCAGGATATGGCGGCAGTTGATACGCTCGCCTTTTTTCTCAATCAATTGGATAATGTGGTAGCCGTACTCGGTTTGCACGATACGCGACACTTTCTTGGGGTCGTTGAGATTGAACGCCACATCGGCAAACTCACTGACCAACTGTCCACGCCCGACGAAGCCCAATTCACCGCCACGTTTGGCTGACTCGGTATCCTCGGAATAGAGACGTGCCAGCATCGCAAAATCGGCCTTGCCGGAATTGATACGCTCGGTAAACTCACGCAAGCGACTTTTGATACGCTCGGTTTCCTCTACGGGCACAGGCGGCTCGAAACTGAGTATCTGCACTTCTACTGCAGCAGGCATCATCGGAATGGAGTCTTCGGGAAGCGAGTTGTAATAGCGACGTATCTCGGCGGGTGTCGGCTTGATATGCTCTGTCAGTTTCTGCTGCATCTGCTGTATAATCATCTGATTACGCACAGTAGTCATCATCTCCTCGCGAATCTCACTGCTGGTCTTGCGGAAATACTCCTCCATCTTCTCCTTGGAGCCGATTTGGGAGATATAGTAGTTGATACGCATATCCACCTGATGGCTCACCGACGACTCATTTGCCACCACCGAGTCGATCTCAGCCTGGTGGAGGAAGAGTTTCTGAATAGCGATCTGCTCGGGAATGACGCAATACGGGTCGCCCGATATCTGTTGCCCCTCATATTGCGCACGCAGGCGTTCTTCTTCTACTTCACTTTTGAGGATAGCCTCGTCACCCACAATCCAGATCACTTCGTCAATGACGTTATCTTGTGCCTGCGCAACGGGCGTAGAAACCATAGCCGCCACCAACAGCAAAAAAGTATAGATTTTGTTTCTCATATTCATTATCCGAACTAACTTTGTCCGCTCTTATACAATAATCGTGCAAATGTACTGCTTTTTTTGCAGTTGTGCAAATTAAAACATTTTTATGGTACGAAGAAAAGATGATAGAGACAGCGGCCGACAAAGCGTCCATTATCGGTCGTATCGCCCTACCACTACCCTACCACTCATTGTCCTTATACCATTGTTGTACCTGTTTGTCCTATGTAAAGAGAACGGGGTTGCGGGTATTGTTCCGGCAAGCGACATACAGACTTGAAATAAACCATTCCATCAGAAATCACCCGCTTTTACCATATAGACGAGAGGATGAAACGTTTTGAGATTTCGCCAAGGCGGGATAGCAAAATTTATGGCGAAGTAGCAACAGGTTTGCAATAGAGATAATTTTTCACCACAAAGCCCCTGATTTTTATTTTTGGCTTGTATATGTGTGGGAAATGTTGTAATTTTGCGGCGATTTAGGTATTTGTAGGAAACGCAGATGACGGTTTATCCTATAACCATCCTATAACTATCCTATAACAAACTTAATAACAATAACAAAAACATATACATACCATGACACTTACTTTCCAGATTAACTATCGCGCAGAATACGGGCAGACTCTCTGCGTGATTGAGACCAAACCCTCTATCCTCGGCTGGACACCCGAAAAACCTCTGCTACTTTCCTGCCAGGGACCGGATTTCTGGT
>USNU01000218.1 GCA_900556095.1 uncultured Bacteroidales bacterium
ACCGTCTTATCGGCCGGGTTGTAGTGGTCAGTCAGCCGCCCTTTGATACACGTTACCTGTACATCAGTGATACCGTTATCGCGCAACATTTTCTCTGCTACTTCTTTGCCCGTAAGCGGTAAAGCCACCTTGGAATAGCATTTGAACTTTCTATCCAACGATGCCGATACTGCCCAACTGAACAGCATAATGGCGATAAATATTATCCAATAAATCGTATCTGCGTTTGTAGCCATATAATCCATAACTAATTATTTTTTTGTGGTTTACGCTTACAAGTCTTGCACATTCCATACACATACAGCGAGCAACCTGACATCGTAAAGTTGGAGTACTTACGTGTACGTACAATATTCTCAACAGCTACGTCCCGAAAACGAGATACTCGCCCGCAACGTGTACAGACCAACTCCATACGCACCACGCTTTTGGTCATCAACTCATACTCCGATTGCTTTCGCCCGTAGCGTTTGTTGATGCAGTGCAAAATCTGTGCCGAAACCAACAGATTGACCGTATTGTATATCGTTCCGAGGCTGATATGCTCGTTTGCTACTGCATTTACAAGAGTCTCCATACCAAAAGGCTGCTCCAAAGCGCACACGTGTCGGAGCAAAGTGTATCGCTCAGGCGTGTGACGCAGACCATTGTTTCGGATATAGGTCTCTAATTTCGCCAAAGCCACTTTGTATGAATCTTCTTGCTTCACTTAAATCTCTTTGACATATGCACGGCGGCGTTTGTGCTGCTTATGCTCGAATTGTGTCCAGTTGGCCTGGTTCTTTGTATTGGTCTCGAGAATCGAAGTTGTCTCTGCGTACTTGATACCGTATTTGTTCATATACGGAATTTGGTCGGTGAAGAACAATACGTTAATTCCATGGTCTTGATAGTCCGGACGCACGGCAATCAACAGCAAGTCAAACACCTCCATTTGCTTGGCATGCAGTGCCTTGAGCAAATGATACCACCCGAATGGGAATAACTTACCGCCACACTTGCGCAGTGCATTGGATATATCCGGCATTCCTACGCCTACGCCTACCACTTCATTTTGCTCGTTTACCACAATCGTTACAAAATCATAGTTCACCAATGGAAAATACATATCGCGGTAATATTCCTTCTGACGTAGGGTCATCGGCTGGAAATTGTAAAGTTTTTGGTAAGCGGCATCGATTACATCCATATATTGGATACCATATTTGGATACTAACTCCTTACTGCTCTTAACCTTATCCACGTGCACGTGACTGCGTTTTTGTACAATATCTGCCAATCGTTGCAGACGTTCCGGTATCTCGGTGGGGGGCATAACGCGGAATTCTATCCAGTCTGCCTCTTTTGTTAGACCATATGCCTCCATGTGCTCTACATAATAAGGATAATTGTAAAGCGATGCCATCGGTGCGAGATATTCATAGCCCTCAATGAGTAATCCTTCGTGGTCGAAATCGGTAAATCCGAGTGGCCCGTTCATCTCCGTCATACCTTGTTTGCGTCCCCATTCTGCTACAGCGTCAAGAAGGGCTTTGCTTACTTCCTTATCATCAATAAAGTCTATCCAACCGAAACGCACACGCTGCACATTCCAGCGTTTGTTGGCTTCACGATTGATGAGCGCTGCAATACGCCCTACGGGTTTGCCGTCGCGATAGGCCATAAACAACTGCTTGGTACAGACCTCCAAAGCCGGGTTCTTCTTTTCATCAAAAGTATTCATCTCGTCAAAGAACAGCGGCGGGCAATAATAGGGGCACTCCTTATATAAATCATTGGCAAATTGGATAAACTTCTTAGTCTCCGATTTTGTGCTTATTTCTTTTATTTCTACCATAAATTATATTGTTTTTGAAAAAACAAAAGCGGACAAAGGTACTGCAAAAATGTGAAATACACAAATATTTTCTACGGATTGTAGCAAAAATGGCTTTATATTTGGCAAAAATGGCTTTACACTTTGTGGTATAGTTTGTGTGTATTTCTATAGTTGGTGGCAGAAAGTAAAAGTGGTTTGGCTATACCGAAAAAAAATTGTAACTTTGTACTCAAAATAGACATTATAATTTATGTTGCCACTTGCAGAACGATTGCGTCCACAGACATTGGACGAATACATAGGTCAGAAACACCTTGTGGGTGAGGGAGCCGTTTTGCGCCAGATGATAGAAAGCGGAAACCTGAGTAGTTTTATCCTCTGGGGCCCTCCCGGAGTGGGGAAGACCACGCTTGCCAGAATCATTGCACACCAATTGGAACGCCCGTTTTATACCCTTTCGGCGGTAACAAGTGGGGTGAAAGAGGTGCGCGAGGTGATAGACAAGGCCAAACGCACGGTGGCGATGAATACTGGCATCTTTGCCGCGACAACCGACCGACGCTCGCCGATATTGTTTATCGATGAGATACATCGTTTCTCTAAGTCGCAGCAAGACAGCCTGTTAGGCGCAGTGGAGGACGGAACAATCACCCTTGTGGGAGCAACTACGGAGAACCCCTCTTTTGAGGTCATCACGCCTTTGCTGAGCCGCTGCCAAGTGTATGTGTTGAAATCGCTCGGAAAAGAAGATTTGTTGGAATTGCTACACCGCGCACTGACAGAAGACGAGTATATCCGCTCGCTTGAAATTGAGGTGAAAGAGACCGAAAGCCTGTTGCGCTATTCGGGGGGCGACGCGCGTAAATTACTCAATATCATTGAGTTGGTTACCAACTCCGGCGTGCGGGTGATAGATAACGACACCATTACAAAGCAGTTGCAACAGAACCCCGTGGCGTATGACAAAGATGGAGAATTGCACTATGATATTATTTCCGCGTTCATCAAATCGATTCGCGGAAGCGACCCCGATGCGGCGATTTACTGGTTGGCGCGTATGATAGCAGGTGGCGAAGACCCGAAATTTATCGCACGACGCTTGGTGATTTCGGCGAGTGAGGACATCGGTTTGGCGAATCCGAATGCCATGCTGGTAGCCAATGCTTGCTTTGACACACTGACCAAAATCGGGTGGCCGGAGGGGCGTATTCCGTTGGCGGAAGCCACTGTCTATTTGGCGACATCGCAGAAATCTAATTCCGCCTATTTGGCTATAGACCAGGCACTTGCGGAAGTCAAGCAGAGTGGAAACCTGCCTGTTCCATTGCACTTGCGCAATGCACCCACGCAACTGATGGAGGAACTCGGCTACAGCGACGGATACAAGTACGCGCACGACTATCCCAACCATTTTGTAAAACAACAATTCATGCCCGACGAACTGCAAGGCACACATTTCTGGACGCCGCAAGGAAGCCCGCAAGAACAGAAAATGGCAGATTGGATGAAATATCTTTGGGAGAAGTAAAAAATTTGTGCAAGTCGTTTTTTTGTACTACCTTTGTACTTTAATTTTGTGCAGTGCGGTTTCGAATTGGGCTGCGAGTTGTATA
>USNU01000219.1 GCA_900556095.1 uncultured Bacteroidales bacterium
CCGCCATATCCTGTACTTTGTTGCGGTTGGACGAACGCATGACCAACATATAGTCAATCATCTCTTTGGTGATACCGCCAGGAATATAGCAAACACCGTCAGGACCGGAGATAGCCACTACTTTAGCACCAAGTTCGGTAGCCTTGGTGGCTGCGCCCCATGCTACGTTGCCGAACCCGGAGAGGGCGACAGTCTTATCCTTGATATCGTGTCCCGCTTTGTGGAGGAGGTGTTGTGTAAAATAGAGAGCGCCGAAGCCTGTAGCCTCCGGACGGAGGATAGAACCACCCCACGTCATACCCTTACCGGTGAGGACACCGGTGTGGTATTCTCGGGCGAGTTTCTGATACATACCGTTGAGGAAACCTATTTCGCGTCCGCCCACGCCTACATCGCCGGCAGGAATGTCCTGATCCGGACCGATACAACGCCACAACTCCAGCATAAACGCCTGGCAGAAACGCATAATCTCGGCATCGGATTTGCCTACGGGGTCAAAATCCGAACCGCCCTTGGCACCGCCCATAGGGAGAGTGGTCAAGGCATTCTTGAAAGTCTGCTCAAAGCCCAAGAACTTGAGCATACTGGGGGTAACGGCTTTGTGGAAACGGAGACCGCCTTTGTACGGACCGATAGCCGAATTGAACTGCACACGATAGCCGAGGTTGGTCTGCACCTGACCTTGGTCGTCAATCCATGTAACACGGAAAGTAAAGATACGATCGGGCTCTACCATACGCTCCACAATCTTCGCCTGTTCAAACTCAGGATGCTGATTGTAAACCTCTTCGATAGACTCTAGAACCTCTTGAACGGCTTGCAGATCCTCTGCCTCGCCCGGGTGTTTCGCAGCCAGTTGCTGCATGATTGTTTCGACTTTCATCGCAATTATATTTAAGGGTTTGTTGATTTGCTCACTATACTCGCAGACCGTTTCCGACGGTTGCTGGCATATGTTTGTCTTTTCCGACGGCAAAATTACTGCTTTTTTCTCAGATAGACAAAGAAAGTTGTGCCTTTTTCAGATGTTTCAAAACATATTTTCCCGCCAGACCCTTCTACTATATTCTTCGAAATAGCCAATCCGAGTCCCATACCCGTGTTCTTGGTAGTGAAATTAGGCATAAAAACACGCCCACGAATATCCTCCGGGATACCCTGTCCGTTGTCGGAGAAAGAGATAACCACATAGTCCGGCTCTGGCGCATTTTTGAGGATAACAATAATATCCGCATCGGTCTGTCCCTCCATAGCCTGCAGAGCATTGCGCAAGATGTTGGTGAACACCTGCGATATCTGCTCGGCATCCGCCCATACGATTATTCCGTGGTCGGGACCGATATAGCGCACCGGGACAGCCGCAGGGTTGTTGCGAATGAGGGTGATAACATTGACCAGTTTTAGCGCAATATCCACCTCCGAAGTGGATACTTCGGGTTGCTTGGCAAAAGTAGAGAACGAGGTGGCTATATGCGAGAGATTGTCAATCTGCTCAATAAGCATAGGCGTTGCCTTGTCGAAATAAGCATCAAAACGGTCGGTATCTTTCAGTCGGCGAAGTTGCTGAATGGTAAGTTTCATCGGGGTGAGCGGATTTTTGATCTCATGGGCAATCTGACGTGCCATCGTACGCCATGCGCCCTCACGTTCCGCTTTGGCTAATCGTGCAGCCGACTCCTCCATCTGGTCCACCATCACATTGTAGCGTTCCACCAATTCGCCCACCTCGTCGTGGTATTTGTAAACAATATGGTTGTCGGGGTTGCCTATACGGAAGTGGCGCATCTTGTCGGTAAGCATACTCAAGGGGGCGGTCATACTGCGTGCTGCCAGATAAGAGGCAAAGAACGCCATCAGAAGCACAAACAGATAAGGGGGAAGGAGACGTGCAAGGAGATTGTCCACCTCTTGTGCTTTCTCAACCTCGGACACAAAACTCGGTACACTTATATAGCCTATTTGCACATACGATCCATTGTAGAACGGGGCGTATGCACACAAATAATGCATATCGCCTATTTGCTCATACTGCACAAGTGTATCTTGCAATGAGAAAAAAGGTATGGGCGAAATACGCGTAGAGAGGAGTCCGTTAACAAACAATCCGGGTGTAGATGACCCGACCAAGATCCCCTGGTTGTCATAGACATGAATATCCGCACCCACCGAAAAACTCAGGTCACGCAAGTCCACATTAAGCCCTGCAGTGTTCGCCTTCGTAAGTGACATATCCCAGTAGTAGAGGCTTTGGAGATAGGATTGCACATATTTGCATTTCGAGGTCAGGGTCTCCTGCTGTCGCTGCTCATAATTGCCACGTACATAGCGAATAGAGAGCGCAAAGACATAAACGAAACTGGCAAGGACACAAGCGGTGATAACATAGACAAAGCGCACGCGAAGCGACATATTGCGGAAACCGCGATAGCGTATCAGCACCAGGATACCCAAGAGCAGCAATGCCCCCATCAGCACCATTGATATGATAAAAAAGACCTGCACACGTGCCGATTGGCGATTGTCGGTATTCTCTTTGGAAGATAGTTGGCGAAATGTAAAGGACTCGTCTATGGTTGTCTCTGACAACTCGGCAACCGACTCGCGTTGCTCGGGCAACAAAGTAAAGAGAAAACTGCCGTCAGCAGAATTAATCTCCGCGCCTTCGGTTGTGTGGTAGCGAGAGATGTCGTAGTCTGCATCCCCCCTAAAAGGCGGAATGAATTTGTTGCGGAACGGCGAACCACCCACCGGATAAGCATATTTGATAGGGATAACCGTCAGAATGTTGTATTCGCCCGCTTTTGTCCAACGCGCTACAGCGTGTGCGTTACGGAAACGCGAATACCGCCAACTAGCGTAGCCGATAAGCACCACCTCATCGGTAGCCAGCCAGTTGTCCGACCAATAGACAAGGTTGCGCTTGTCGAAAATATAGAAAAGCACATGCTTGGAATCCTCGGCAATAATCCGCACTGAGTCAAAACTCGAGTTGTGCTGCAGACACTGCGCCAGCATGGCGGTACGGTCTTCGGCAATAGTTTCCTGACGGAGCAACGTCCTTTGCATACGCTTGCCGTCCCTCTCAAAACCATGGCACGATGACAGCCCCACCATTGTCAACAGGAGAAGCAGAAAAAGAAGTATTTGGCGCAGTTTTTTCATTTCGGTTTGCAAAGATACGAAAATTGTCGTAACTTTGCAAACAAAATACGAAAATCGTGCCGCACCTATGTGCGCACATTATAAAAATATGCAGTTTCTGACAGCCTTCGTTTTGGGGCTACTGACCATATTAGACCCTTGCACCCTATTCACGAGCATTACCGCCATCGGATATATCGACAAGGAAATTAGCGACAAACACAAAGTGCTGACCAACGGCGTAATGTTTGTCATGGGAAAATTGTGCACCTATATCTTATTGGGT
>USNU01000220.1 GCA_900556095.1 uncultured Bacteroidales bacterium
AGTTCTCGATTTCGGAACCGGGTATCAGCAACGAAAAAATTAAAGTTGATGTGGCAGGGGCAACCGTCACTCGCAACGGAGGTCTATGGATTATCAAACCCGGCGATGCGGCTAAGAAAGTAACCATTACTGTCTCTGCCGAATTGGAAGGAAAAATGCAACCGATGGGGTCGCGTGAATATCGTGTGAAGGCCTTACCGAAACCAGGTGCTTATTTCAAGAGTGGAGAAACCGAATATCAGGACGGCAATATCGCTCGTGGCGCATTACTCAATCCGAATGCTACCGTTATCGCAAGTTATGGTCCTGATGGTCTGCTTGACTTGCCGTTTAAGATTACATCGTTTAAGGTAAACATCAATGGTGTTATCACAGAGGCAAAAGGTGATCGTTTTACCAAGGACCAATTGGCTCGTCTCGGCAAACTAAAGAAAGGGGCTATTGTGGTCATCACAGATATTCGTGCCAAAGGTCCCGATGGGAAAGATACTCGTTTGAGTCCTATTCCTCTCTCTTTGAACTAATTACAACCTCATAAGGATTAAGTATTATAACCCGTTGGACGGGGATTTATAGCATACTCCTAAAATCAACAAGATAATGAAGAAACTTTGTATCATAGCCTGCTTCCTGCTCGGCGTTACTGTCGCTAATGCGCAGCATCAAGTCATCTCGTTCTTCGATAATCTCGGTTCCGCCAAGATTCAGACCGAAGAATATTCGGCTTCGCACGATACAATCGTGAAGGTATTCCATCGCATTGATGATGTGATCTGGTCGCGATATGTGTATCGTATTATTGATATGCGTTATAAGCAGAACTATCAACTCTATTTCCCGACCAAGTCGGACGATCCGGACTATCGTAACTTGTTCCAAGTGATCACAGATGCGATTATTGATGGTATGCCTATCTTCGAAAAAGATGACGAGACCATCAAACCTACTTTCGATGCCCCGATGGAGAAAGTTCTCATTCCTACAATGTTTCTTGTGGATGACCCAACTGCAGACTATTCGGATGATCCTACCCACTACGATATTGCGGAGTCGGACGCTATGTTGGTACACTATGATAGTATCAACGACAAGTTGTCATTCCACTTCTATCCGTTTGAGTCGGTGATTAAGAACCAACTCAAGTATTTGATCCAAGAGGTAGTATTCTTTGATAAGCACACTTCTCGTCTTCACTCGAAGATTATCGGTATCGCGCCCCTCAACTCGGATAAAATCTCTACCAAAGACGGTTCTGATGTGATGGCGGCTTTGCGTGAGTCGATTATGTTTTGGATTCCTTTCGATGAACTGCGTCCCTATATGGCCATGCAGTATGTAATTCCGTCACAGAATGAGACAAAACGTGTTACTTTCGATGATTTCTTTCAGAAACACCTCTATACCTCTTATATCGTTGGCGAGGGCAATATGTACAACCGCTTCATTCCAGACTATGCAAAAACAGAGGAGGAAGTGAAGAAAGAACAACAGCGAATCGAAAAAGAACTGCTCGATTTCGAACAAGACCTTTGGGAGTACTAATTTAAATAAGGGCAGGTGCAAACACCTGCCCTTATTTGCCTAATGTCATAGGATAACAGAACAAGTATTTTTTCCGCTTGGCATATTAATTGTTGATCGTACATCGTTAATTGTGAATTGAAATGTCTCATCCCCATCGTCTCTGGAATATGTATATCACGGCTGCCATTAGTGTAGCCCTTGTTTTGTGTTTAGTGGGTATGGAGTGTGTGCTACTTCTATCTGCGGGTACGCTTATGCACCACATGAAAGAGAATATGTCTTTCACAGCGGTACTTACTGAGGATGCTGACTCAGCTTCTTGCGCACGTTTCGAAGCAATGCTCTCTGCTGCTGACTATTGCAGCGACTATCGCTATATTTCTTCCGAAGAAGCGTTACAAGAACATATCGAGTCGTTGGGCGAAGACCCGGCTGCCTTCTTGGGCTATAACCCACTCGCAGCCTCCTACGAGATACACCCGTCTGCCGAGTATGCCCACCCCGATAGTATGGCTGTATTGGAGGCTCGTCTCACGGCACTTCCATACATTGACCAAGTCATCTACCAGCGCGACCTTGCCAAACTGATGAATAACAATGTCTCGCGTGCATCTATCGCACTGATAGTGGTGGCATTGGCGTTACTAATCATTGCCATTGTACTTATTACCAACACAATCCGCCTGCAAATCTATTCCAAGCGTTTTCTTATCAACACGATGACCCTTGTGGGTGCCACTCCGTGGGCGATCAAGTCGCCTTTTGTGTGGCGTTATCTACTTATCGGTACAATCGCCTCATTGTTGGCTATGGGAGTAGTAGCAGGTATAGTCTATTATGTCAATATCCGTTTGGGGATACTGCTTTTTGCACTCACGTGGCAGAATATCGCTTTCGTGGCAGGTGTTATCCTTCTCTCGGGTGTACTCATCACGCTCGTCTCATCGCTCATCGCTACGGGGCGCTACGTACGCATGAGCATTGATACTATGTACGAGATTTAAGTTCGAGACACAAGTACAACTATAGTCCGGAGAGTACAGAATACAATCTATGTATGAACTCTAAATAAACAAGATATGAAACAGAATCTTCCCAAACTCAACATCATACTCATTGCAGTATCGTTTGTGATTATTATTATCGGCTTCGCGCTTATGGTGGGCGAGCCGAGTGCTGAGACCTATAATCCCGACATCTTCTCGGTACGCCGTATCACGGTCGGCCCGATGATTTCGTTGTTCGGTTTTGTTTGTATGGTGGTGGCTATCTTGTGGAAAGGTAAGAAGAAATGAGTTGGTGGGAGGCCCTTATACTCGGTATCGTTCAAGGACTGACCGAGTTTCTGCCCGTATCGTCGTCCGGACACCTTGAGATAGGTCAGGCGTTGTTGGGCACGGCAAGTGAGGAGAACCTCACGTTTGCCATCGTGGTGCATACCGCCACCGTACTTTCCACGTTGGTCATCTTGTGGCACGAGGTGGCGAAACTCTTTCGCGGTACGTTCACCACGCTGAAATGGAACGCCGAGAAAGACTATGTCGCCAAGATTTTGGTGTCGATGATTCCGGTGTTTATTGTAGGAATGTTCTTCAAGGAGCAAGTGGAAGCCTTCTTTGGACACGGATTATTATTGGTGGGTATCTGCTTGATTATCACAGCTTTATTGCTTTGGCTGAGTGAGTTTTTGAGCAAACGAATCAACACCAAGGGGCATGAAGTAACTTATCGTGATGCCATCATCATTGGTTGCGCACAAGCCATCGCCGTGTTGCCCGGGTTGAGCCGTAGCGGAACTACTATTGCCACGGGTTTGCTCTGCGGAGTTAAAAAGGAGTCGGTGGCACAATTCTCTTTCCTGATGGTGCTGATTCCTATTTTGGGTGAGGCGTTCCTCAACC
>USNU01000221.1 GCA_900556095.1 uncultured Bacteroidales bacterium
GGCCGGTTCATCGGATCGAACGTCACGGCGATCTCGGAGCGCTCGCCCGGCAGCACGGGACGCTTCGAATAGACCGGAACCGTACAGCCGCAGGTCGCCACCACGTCGGTCACCACCACCGGACGGCCGCTCCGGTTCGCAAACCCGAAACGGTGAGTCACCCTGCCGCCCGCCTCCGCGACCGTTCCGAAATCCCAGGTCAGCGTGTCGAAGCGCAGTGCAGGAGCCTGCGCCAGAGAAGGCAACAAGCTAATTATAAATAAAATGGAAAGTATACAAACCGGTAATCGTCTCATCATCGAAGATTCAATGCGCAGGACAAAGATACATTTTTTCTATTTTTTTGTGGGAAATATTTGGCGGGAAATATATTTTGCTCTATATTTGCACCACCAAACGAGGAAAATCCGATCTCGGCTGCGACGAATCGTCCCCGAACGGAAATCGCTCCGGCGGTCGGAAACGTTCTTCGAAATGCCTGAATAGCTCAGTTGGTTAGAGCACATGACTGTTAATCATGGGGTCCTAGGTTCAAGTCCTAGAGGGAGCGCAAGAGTGATGACAGAAATGTGCGTCACTCTTTTTTTATACAAAAAACGGTATGGGCTTTCGTAATTCGTTTTTTTGTTGTAACTTTGCGCAATTTTAGAGTAGTATGGTTTGGCGGGTGAATTTTGCTGTATGACGCGCATAGGAAAGAGCCGAAGAAAAGTGTAATTTGTAATTGCTATCCTTCTGCCATCCACCTGACCTTGATATAGAAAAACAGAACGAATAATAATAGAAATTTAAAATGGGATTATTTTCATTTACACAAGAGTTAGCGATTGACTTAGGGACGGCCAATACGCTGATTATGTGCGGCGACAAAGTGGTAGTGAACGAGCCGTCGGTAGTGGCTATCAGTACGGTGGACAGCAAGTGTGTAGCAGTAGGTAGGAAAGCACAACAGATGATTGGTCGCGGTGGTATGATGGTGAAGACGGTACGCCCTCTGAAAGAGGGTGTGATAGCCGATTTCTATGCATGCGAGATGATGATTCGCGGGATGATACGCATGATACCGAAGCAGCCCCATCTGTTTACACCGAGTATCCGTATGGTAGTAGGTATTCCTTCGGGTTGTACGGAGGTGGAGATACGTGCCGTACGCGATAGTTCGGAACATGCGGGGGGACGCGATGTATATATGATTTTTGAGCCTATGGCTGCTGCTATCGGTATCGGAATTGATGTAGAGAGTCCGACGGGTTGTATGATAGTAGATATAGGCGGTGGCACAACGGAGATTGCCGTTATTTCGTTAGGCGGTATTGTGAGCAACCGCTCGATTAAGGTGGCAGGCGATGATTTCAACCAAGATATCATAGAATATATGAGCCGTATGCACAACCTGAAGATAGACGAGCCGACTGCTGAGCGCATCAAAATACAGGTAGGTTCGGCTCTGCCAGAGTTGGAGGATGCGCCGGAGGATTATGTAGTAATCGGTCCGAACAAGGTAACCGCCCTGCCGATGTCGGTACCGGTAGGATACCAAGAGATAGCCCACTGTTTGGAGAAGAGTATATCGAAGATAGAGAGTGCCATCCTGCAAGCCCTGGAGGCTACCCCACCCGAGTTGTATGCCGACATTGTACAAAACGGCATTTATCTTGCCGGCGGCGGTGCGTTGTTGCACGGTTTAGCCAAACGACTAACCGACAAAATCACGATACAGTTCCACGTAGCAGACGAGCCACTATTGGCAGTGGCACGGGGTACGGGTATCGCCCTAAAAAACGTAGATCATTTCGGATTCCTTATCCGCTAACGGGCGGAACGAGTAGGCATGCACAACCTGCTTAAGTTTATATCACGATACAGCAACTTCCTGGTATTCATACTATTGGAAGTTGTTGCTTTTTTGCTGATAGTGCATAACGACATATACCCCCAGAGTAGCGTTTTGAGCACGGCGAACCGTGTGGTAGCGTGGAACTACAAGGTAGCGAGCGACATAACGGGCTATTTCGGTTTGCGTACACAGAATGCAGAACTGGCAGAAGAGAATGTAATGCTCCGCAACCGGCTGAACGAATTGGAGAACCTAGCAGAGAATGTGGCAATGGATTCGGTGTACCGATTTGCGCAATATGATGTGCATTATCTGCCCGCCAAGGTTGTGCAGATGACCACCAATCAGCAACATAACTACATGACTATCAATCGCGGCAATCGCGACGGTGTACGTGTGGGTATGGGGGTGCGCAACCAGGAGGGCGTAGTAGGTATAGTGCGGACGGTAGGAGGCAAGTACTCGGTAATACAGCCGATTATCAATACGCACACGAACCTGAGTTGCCGCTTTGCGAAAAACGACTATGCAGGTACCCTTGTATGGAACGGATACGACTCGCGTTTTGCCCAACTGACCGATGTGGCGACCCATATACAGGTGAACCGCGGCGACACGATTGTAACGAGCGGATTAAGCCCTATCTTTCCAGCAGATATTCCCGTTGGAATCGTGGAAAATGCCGAGTTGGGCGAGGGTGACTCTTACTACACGATACGTGTACGCCTGGCAACGAACTTTCGCAGGCTAAAATATGTAGAAGTGATCGAAAATGATGATTTGGAGGAAATAAACGCATTGGAAAATGGTTTGGATTAAGCAAATAGGGCGTTTTCTTCTCCTGCTTCTACTACAGGTGCTGCTGATAAACAATTTGCAGTTTCTCGGTGTGTGTCACCCATACATATATATCTTCAGTCTGCTGGTAATGCCTATCACGCTCCCGCGATGGGCGGATATGCTGATAGGGGGCGCGGTGGGTTTGCTATTGGATATGTTCTGTAACTCGCTCGGGGTTCATATAGCGGCTTGTATTATGCTGATGTACGTGCGTCCGCATCTGATAGGAGCCTACGTACTCGACCGTGAGCGGTTGACCGATGAGATAAATGTGCGCAGTCTCGGTGTGGTCAATTTCGTAAAATATACGATTCTGCTTGTACTATTGCACCATACGATGGTTTTCTTCCTAACAGCATGGAGTGTGCAACATTTCTGGTTTACATTATTGGAGGTGGTAGTAAGTTCGATTATCAGTATTCTACTCCTTATCGGGGTTGATTTGCTCAGGAACAGATGATTAACGACAAGTTCTATAAGCGTCGGTTTGTCATCAGCGGTATCGCAGTGGTGGTAGTGCTGGTGTATATCATCCGTCTGTTTGCGCTGCAGATAGTGGATACCTCCACCAATGAGCAGGCCGACAGCAATGCTTTGGTACGCCAAACGATTTACCCTTCTCGCGGGCTGATATACGACCGCAACGGGGAGTTGCTAGTTTTCAACCAACCTATTTATGAGGTAACGCTCATTATGCGCGAGATGCGTAACGGG
>USNU01000222.1 GCA_900556095.1 uncultured Bacteroidales bacterium
AATTGTTTTACTATGTTTTGTTTTATTTCATCGGTAGGGTTTTCTACAAGATGCTTGTCAATAACACCTAATATGATGACAATACCTATTCCTATGGGATATAAAAGTATTAGCAACAAACATATAGATGAGAAAATTGATAATTCAAAGTGCCTACAAGCCATAAAAATAAGTGCGGCAATAATTGCAAGCAAAATGATGGTAATTATGCGATTCCTCAATTTCCTTTTGGGCTCTTTGTAGGCATATATGAGCATATACTTATCAGTCAAGTTATCGCTATGCTCTAACTTGATAAGTTGGTATATTTCATCGGAAAGAGAAAAGTCAGAAATTTGAGGTTCTTTCATCATTGAATTGAGTATTTGTATATCTTTATTGAAGTTTCGCAAGTGAAATATGGTGTCAGTTTATTAAACTGTTTTATTCAACAAAAAAGGTTTTGAAGTTTGTGTAACTCACAAAAAATGAGTATCTTTACAGTGCCAAAAGAAGACAAAACAAAAACTTCAAAACCATACGCAAAGATACAACTATACTGTCTAATAACAAATGCAATTTTGTGCAAAGTTAGGAAAAATAATTGAAAAAACAATCAAGAGGTGTCATAAAATTCAATTTTTCTCTTGGTCTTCTATTAAGTTTTTTCTGAATGTTCATAATTTTCGAGTCAGAGAATTGTGTAAAATCCGCTCCTTTTGGTATGTATTTCCGTATCAGTTTATTGGTGTTTTCAATGCACCCTTTTTGCCACGAAGAGTACGCGTCCGTAAAATACACCTTTATATCTTCCTTCACTTTCATATACAATCCTTTGGTTATCAATTGATGTGCGGCGAATTCACTGCCATTGTCCGTGGTGATGGTTTTGACGGTTCTGCGATAGGGAAAAAGTTGCTTTACCACAGCCTGGCAATAGGTTCCGCCTTTTTGCCCGTCGGTATGCGTTGCATCAGCAGCATATTGGTACTACGTTCCGCCAATGTCAATATCACATGCTGTTGGCTATCTACAATCAAATCCATCTCCCAATCGCCAAAACGTTTGCCGTTGGCTTCTTTGGGGCAGTCGTGAATGCTTGTCCTATTAGGGATATTGATGGCTTTGGTCACATACTGTTTCTTCTCTTTGCGGCGATAACGCAGTTCATGTGGCATATGCTTCGCCAATTCTCCTTTCGTATCCGCATGGATTTGATTATAAATGGTTTAGGCGCATATGTGAATACCCTCTTTAGCAAGCACGCCGCTTATCTGGCGGGGCGACCAATCCTCATCCTTTATCATCTGTTCCACACGCCACCACAACGTCTCATCTTTGCGGTGATTGCCTAAAGTACTGTGTTTGCGGCTCTCGCATTTTCGTTGGGCAATAGTGAAAACATACTGATTATCACGGTTGGAATTACGTTGCACCTCACGCGTAATAGTCGATGGATGGACACTATAAAAAAGCGGACAGACAAAAGGATAAAAAGCAGCAGACCACTTGACAAAAATCAAGTGGTCTGCTTGTAGAGAGTGCCTTATGGGCAGATTATTTCTTTGGGGTTACCAGTTTATGGGGTTGCCGGTTGGGGGTTACCTATTTTAGCAAACCGCTTTCTGCCAATTACATCTCCCACTGTTCGAGAGTGGCAGTGAGTTGGTCGAAAGTTTGTGCTTTGCTGCGACCGCGTACCTCGTTAATCTGGTTGTTGACGGCTTGGTCGTAGGTCTCTGCCTCCACATCGCGGATAACGCCCAATGCGATAGGCAGGTCGTTGGTAGCAGGGTCTACACCTACTTCCATATACTGCTGCTGCCCCATCAATGCCAACATACGGTGGATAGTGGGGTCTTGCTCGTGTGCGTCGTGAACGAGTACACGTGCGTCATCAGCCGGAACGACAATCAGGCGCGGAATAAGTCCTTGCGAGTAGTCGAGAGCGAGACCTTTATCGTTGTCCTTACCGAAAATCATCTTCTCACCGTGGCGCAGCACAATAGAACGGTCGGCGCGTGTTTCACGGTCAGCAATCCACGAGTGGGTGCCATTGTTGAAGATAACGCAGTTTACCAAGCACTCGATAACCGATGCGCCCTTGTGTTGCTGTGCGAGAACCATGCAATCGACAGTGGTGGGCATATCCACATCCAGAGTACGTGCGAAGAATGTGCCACGTGCGCCGAAAACGAGTTCTGCAGGTACGAAAGGACGTTCAACTGTACCGAAAGGACTGGATTTAGAAACGAATCCCTTAGGCGATGTAGGCGAATACTGTCCCTTGGTAAGTCCATAGATACGATTGTTGAAGAGGCAGATATTCAAATCCACATTACGTCGGATTTCGTGAATAAAATGGTTACCACCGATAGCGAGGCAGTCTCCGTCGCCGGTCATCTGCCAAACGGTGAGTTCGGGGTGAGACGTTTTGACACCCGTAGCGACAGCACCGCCACGCCCATGGATAGTATTGAAACCATAGGTATTGAGGTAGTGCGGCATACGGCTTGAGCAACCGATACCCGAGATGACCACCGTGTCACAAGTCGGCACACCTATTTGCGCCATAGCCTTTTGGAGAGCAGCACAGATAGCGTGGTCTCCACAGCCCGGGCAGAAACGTACATATTGGTCGGATTTGAATTGAGAAGCTTCCATCATTATAGTGTTTTTACATGTTCAACAATACGTTCAACCGCAAAGGGTTGTCCCATTATCTCATTGTATTGCAGGAAGTTAACGTCCTGTACGTGCGACCTGAGCAGGGTAGCAAATTGCCCGCTATTGAGTTCGCAAACCACCACCTTCTTATAGGCACGCAAGACCTCAGCGGTATTGAGTGGCAGAGGGTTGATGTAGTTGAAATGTGCGAGGGCACAATTGAGTTCGCGTGCAGCCACACGGAGGTGTCCCTCAGTACTACCCCAACCTACCAACAAGGTATCACTCTGTGTGTTACCTTGCACTTCGAGCAGAGGAATACTATTTGCCACCTGATTTACTTTGGCTTGGCGTGCGCGTACCATAATCTCGTGGTTCTCAGGGTTGGTAGAGATAGTACCACGTTTGGCATCGCGCTCCAGACCGATGTTACGGTGTTCGTAGCCCTCCATACCGGGGGTAGCCCAATAGCGTACACTGCGCTCGTCGCGGAGTGCGGGGTTGTAATGCCCTTTGAGTTCCTCAGGCACGCCTTGCGGATGAATCTCTGGCAGTTCTGCCAACTTAGGAATACGCCAGAGAGCAGTACCATTAGCGAGATACGTATCGGTGAGCAGAATGACGGGTGTCATATTCTCCAATGCGATACGGCAAGCCTCATAGGCAAAATTGAAACAGTTGGCACTGGATGACGCTGCGATAACCACTGCGGGG
>USNU01000223.1 GCA_900556095.1 uncultured Bacteroidales bacterium
TCTCAACAACATCGAGTTTGTAGATATCCCAGAACTCACCTGACTCTGTACTTGCTGTACCGGTCATACCTGCGAGTTTGTTGTACATACGGAAATAGTTTTGCAGTGTGATGGTGGCAAAGGTCTGTGTCGCCCCTTCCACTTTCACGTTCTCTTTTGCCTCTACGGCTTGGTGCAAACCATCTGACCAACGGCGACCTTCCATAATACGTCCCGTCTGCTCATCAACTATCTTCACCTCGTTGTTGTCGATGATATAGTCCACATCTTTCTCAAACAACGTATAGGCTTTGAGCAACTGATTGACTGTATGCACGCGCTCCGACTTAATGCTGTAGTTGGTCATAATGTCATCCTTGCGCTGCTGTTTTTCTTCAGCAGATAGTGCAGTGTCATTCTCCACCTCGGCAATCTCACTACCCACATCGGGCAAAACGAAGAACTGCGGGTCCTCGGTGGTACCCGTCAGGGCATCAATACCCTTATCAGTCAGTTCGATAGTCTTGTTTTTCTCGTCGATGACGAAATAGAGTTCGTCGGTGGCGATGTGCATGTTCTTTTCATTCTCTTGCAGATAAAACTCCTCGGTCTTCTGCAAGCGCACCTTGATACCCGGTTCGCTCAGATACTTGATAAGGGCTTTGTTCTTCGGCATTCCCTTAAACGAACGGAATAGCGCCAACTCGCCTGCCTCACGCTCTTTCTCGTCAGTGCTGCCCATCTTGGCTTTTGCTTCGGAAAGCAGTTTGGTGGTGAGAGTGGTCTGGGTACGCACCAACTGTTCCACACGGTGCTTGTATTCGTCAAACATCTGATCTTCGCCTTTAGGTACAGGACCGCTGATAATCAACGGTGTACGAGCATCGTCAATCAAGACGGAGTCCACCTCATCAACGATGGCGAAGTTATGTCCCCGCTGTACAAGATCGAGCGGCGAAGTGGCCATATTATCACGCAGATAGTCGAAACCGAACTCATTGTTAGTACCAAAAGTGATATCGCAGTTGTAAGCGCGACGACGCTCATCGCTGTTTGGCTTGTACTTGTCAATACAATCGACGGTCAAACCATGGAACATATAGATAGGTCCGTTCCACTCCGAGTCACGTTTGGCGAGATAATCGTTCACCGTAACCACATGCACGCCCTCATGGGTTAGCGCATTGAGGAAAACTGGCAGCGTTGAAACAAGGGTCTTACCCTCACCCGTAGCCATCTCGGCAATCTTACCCTGGTGCAATACGACACCACCGATAAGTTGCACATCATAGTGTACCATATCCCATGTGATTTCATTGCCGCCGGCAGTCCAATGGTTGTGGTAGATAGCCTTGTCGCCGTCTATCTCCACGAAGTCGAAACGCGGGTCGGCAGCGAGGTTCTTGTCCTGCTCGGTAGCGGTAACAATCACGGTCTCGTTCTCCGCAAAGCGATGTGCCGTCGATTTAACGATAGCAAAGGCTTCGGGCAGCATCTCATCCAGAATAGTCTCATAGTCGGTCTTTATCTCTTTTTCGAGACGATCCACCTCATTATATACTTTCTCGCGCTGCTCAATCTCAAGCGACTCGATACTTGCTTTCAAGTCGGTAATTTTTTGTTTTTTATCTGCTACATGTGCCTGTATCTTGTCCATCAAGGCTTGGCTGCGTGCACGCAGTTCGTCATTAGAGAGAGCATCAATCTCGGTATATGCCGCCTTGATTTTCTCCACATACGGCATAATAGCACGCATATCTTTCTGTGCTTTATTGCCGAATAGTTTGGTAATCAGTTGAATAAAATTCATATTGTTGTGTTGTTATTTTACGTTTCATATCCCTGCAAAATACAGAGAAAGCCATATCAGCCGCAAAGTTACACATTTTTTTCGGATTACACAACCCATATAATTAACAATTAACAATTAACAACGCTATTCTCTATGATTTGTACTATCCAACTAACAAATGCTATTTCGTGTACTTAGGGTTGTGTTGTGTATATAAAAAAAGCCTCTGTGCAGAGGCTTTTTTGAAGTATGATCAGCGGAACATTCGTGCAGTAATAGTCAGTTTCGCCCACGCACCGGGTTGCAACAATCCACCATAGTCGTAGTAGTGGCAGTTAGTCATATTCGTACAATCGGCACTCACGCGCACTCGGTCGTTTTGCCAATAGACGCTCCCATCGAGCAACCATACGGGACGGTAGTCCTGCACCTCGCCCTGCGCATCGTTGTACTGTCCCTCGCGCTGTTGGTAACGCAGAGTCCATGATGCACCGAAACCGCGATAAACACCATGCTCCAAGCGCAATATCAGTTTATGACTCAAATAATCCAAGTAACGCGACCCCGACTCTTTCAAGTCTAAATCAAGATAAGTGTAGGCATAACTGACCGACACACAGCGCAACCATTCGTTCCAACGATAGGCAACAGATAGTTCCACACCGGTGGCATTCACTTTCTGCTGATTCTGCGCATGATATGGACGTTTGATATCCTCGGGCGTATAAACCCAATCTATGATATTGCGTCCCCAACGGTAGTACCAGTCACCAGCCAGCGAGAACGTACCCGCCTTGCCAAACGAACGGTTGTAGGTTGTTCCAACCGCCAGAACCCATGCTGTCTCTGGCTGCAAGTCTCTATTGCCTAATTGATTACCGGCATTATAATACAAATCTGTAAAGGTTGGCAGTCGCAGCGAACGGTTTGCATTGATATATACCGACGACTGTTTCGCGTATTCGTAGCCAATATTTGCCCCACCCGATATATTGTTTCCGAATTGTGTGTTGTACATTCCGCTCACGCCCAATGATGCAGACAGGTTGCCATAATTGAACGTCTGCTGTGCGTAATAGTTGACATTCAGTCGATTAGCACCTTTTACAAGGTCAAGGACTCGCACATGACAAAGTGGAAAATCCGCCACATTCGGCACTTGTCCGTCAGGGTTGATGGTATCGCCAAGATTGGTGGAACGGATATTTTCGTTGCGCACTTCTATCCCCACAGTGGTTGTACCGACAGGGGACGCATAATGTCCCGCCACGCTTGCCGTAGCAGTCTGCGAGAAATGAAAATTACCATAAAGCCGTTGTCCCCGATGCCACTCATAGCGGTCATAGTTTGCACGATATGCGGCTTGCACATCCATGCTCCATTTTCCCCAACGATGGGAGTATCTGGCACTACCAAAAGCCGTGCGTGTAGCATCAAACTGATCTTGCGAACCGAAGCCGTAATACATGCCCGCCCCTGCATCTTTCCATTGCGCCCCCAATTGCACATCCAATCCTTTGTAGCGGCTTTGAAAATAGATGTTTGCCAACTGAT
>USNU01000224.1 GCA_900556095.1 uncultured Bacteroidales bacterium
TATGAAAGTGGCCAATGCCATGGTAGAGCAGGGTATTGTATAATTATGATTAGGTATCGGGGTGTACCCGATACCTAATTTTTTATGTAAAGCAATGGAAAGCGGCGATTATACATCACTTATGGTGCGGAGGGTACGACGTATCCTCTTGGTTTGTAATAACTATGATAGTTTCGCTTTGGAAGAGGACGGACATATTGATGTGCAGATTGCGCAGGAATACGCTGAACTTAACTTAAGCAACCCGCCCTTGATTCTTCGTGCGGAGACCACAACACAAGCCCTTGGGATGGCGCAGCAGGGGGAACAATTCGACCTCGTTATTACGATGAACAACGCGGGCAGTCTTGATGTGTTCGATTTTGCCGAGAGTATGAAACAACTCTCGCCGGATACACCTATCGTGCTTCTCTCCGCTTTCTCCAAACAGACCTATCGCAACGTGGCTGACCACAAGCGGCAGTACATTGATTATTTCTTCTGCTGGAACAATTCCGCTGACCTCATTATCGCCATTATCAAACTATTGGAAGATCGTATGAATGCTGACCACGACATTCTCGAAGAGGGGGTGCGGGCGATAATCTTGGTTGAGGATTCGGTACGTTACTATTCCACCTATCTGCCGCTTTTGTATAAATTGGTACTTCAGCAGAATAGTATTGCCATTCGCGATGCGCTCAACGAGAAACAGCAACTCCTGCGCAAACGTGCACGCCCAAAGGTCTTGATGGCTACTTGCTACGATGAGGCATTGGCTCTCTACAATCGCTATCGTGATAATATTATCGGCGTTATCTCCGACATCGGTTTTGTGATACACAAGGGGGACCCGTCGTCATCGGAAAAACTCGATGCCGGTGTTGATTTGTGTCGTATCATACGTGCCGACAACCCCACTATGCCCTTTTTGTTGCAATCATCGCAAGAGTCTATGCGGTTGGTTGCCAACCGATTGCATGTGGGTTTTATTGTCAAGAAATCGAAAACGCTTACCCAAGAGTTGAGCGAGTACATCGGACGTGAATTCGGTTTCGGCGATTTTGTAGCAATCGATCCTGATACAGGTGAGGAGATTGCACGTGCTAACGATTTGGAGGGTTTTGAGCATATTATTTCTACGATTTCGCCTCGTGCGTTCCGCCGCTTGTCGGATAACAATTATCTGAGTAAGTGGCTTTTTGCACGTGGTCTCTTTGCCGTGGGAAAGCAGGTAAGTCCGCTTACTATCAAGGATGACTCGGATATTGAGCATATCCGTGCTATTAATATCAAAACCATTCACGACTATCGTATCAATCAGGCACTTGGTGTAGTGGCAAAATACCACCCCGATACCTACAACGATACTATCTGGTTTGCACGATACGGCACAGGGGCTTTGGGCGGAAAAGGGCGTGGTTTGGCGTTCCTCAACCATATCTTGCAGAAATATGATTTATATGACCGTTGGGAGAATGTGCGTGTATTGGTACCCCGTACACTTGTCATTACCACCGATTCCTTTGATGCTTTTATCCACGACAACGGACTGCAATATGTGATTAATTCGGATATTTCCGATGAAGAGATTTTGTCCGAATTTGTGGCTTCTACGTTGCCGCAAGACCTTACCGAGGCATTGCGTCGGTTTGTTCGTGTGGCACACCGTCCATTGGCGGTACGTTCGTCCAGTAAATTGGAAGATTCTTATTATCAGCCGTTTGCTGGTGTCTATTCCACCTATATGATACCCCATACCGAGAACGAAGACCAGCAATTGCGTCTTCTCAGCAAGGCAATCAAATCGGTCTATGCCTCGGTTTATTTTTCTGCCTCGCGCGGATATATCGCCTCCACTGCCAATGTCCTTTCAGAGGAAAAAATGGCGATTGTGGTGCAGGAAGTATGCGGTGAAACCGAGGGAAATTACTATTTCCCGACCATCAGCGGTGTGGCACGCAGTATCAATTTCTATCCTGTCGGCTATGAGAAACCGGAGGATGGTATCGTCAAAGTGGCTTATGGTTTGGGCAAAACCGTGGTGGATGGCGAGCAAGTATTGCGTTTCTCGCCCCACTATCCGAAGCACGTGATGCAGACATCCACACCCGATTTGGCGATGCGTGAGACCCAACAAACGATGTTGGCACTCAGTCTCGCTCCGGAACGTTTTAAGACTTCTATTGATGATGCGGTCAATCTGCAGCGATTCTCTGTCGCAGATTGTGAGCAGTTTGGTTCCCTCAAGCGGGTAGCGTCCACTTTCGATTACGAGAATATGCGTATGGTGGATTCGTGCTACGTTTCGGGGCCTCGGTGTCTTACGTTTGCGCCTGTATTGAAATTTAACACTTTCCCGTTGGCAGATATCGTGTCGCGCCTCTTGGATATTGCTGCGGCAGAAATCAAATGCCCTGTGGAGATTGAGTTCGCTGCTAACCTAATGCAAGAACCCGCTATATTCAATGTATTGCAGATTCGCCCCATTTCAGCGGACGGATTGACGGCGAAGGTGGATTGGAAAAATATCGATGAAACCGCGCCGATTATCCGTTCGGATAGTGCGCTTGGTGTGGGTGAAGTGGAAGGCATAACCGATGTCATCTATCTTCGTCAAGACACCTTTAATATATTGCGTACGCGCGAGATGGCAGACACTTTGCGTGCGTGGAACGCGCGTATGCGCCAAGAGGCGCGCAGTTACGTGCTTATCGGCTATGGGCGGTGGGGATCGCAGATTCCCACGCTCGGAGTACCGGTTCAGTGGAGTGACATCAGTGAGGCAAAAGCCCTTGTGGAGTGCAGTTTGCCTGATTTCCGCATTGACCCGAGTCAGGGTTCACATTTCTTCCAAAATATGACTTCTTTCAATGTCGGTTATATAAATGTAAACTCATTCGCACGTCCGGAAGATACGTTGGATACGGCGCAATTAGATGTTTTGCCGGCCATAGAGGAAACTGACTTTGTTCGTCACGTGCGTTTTGAGAAACCATTGCAAATATATATTGATGGTTTCAAAAACCACGCCCTCATCAAACAATAAAAACTTAAAACAATCAACTCTCAACTATCAACTTCTTTCAACTATAAACTCATAAACTCATAAACTCATAAACCTCTAAATACATGTTAGTAACGGCAATAACGGCTATTTTGATGCTCATTGCGGGTATCGGTATCTTCTTGGTGGCATGCCAGATTATGTCCAGCAACTTGGAATCGGCAAGCAGTGAACACCTGAAGGCTCTGTTCTCTAAAGTAGGCAATAATAAACTGATTGGTGTCGGTATAGGTGCCCTCAGTACGGCGGCTATCCAGTCTTCGGGTGCCACT
>USNU01000225.1 GCA_900556095.1 uncultured Bacteroidales bacterium
GTACAGCCCATACGGTTCCCGCTTCCAATCCAATGCGGCTATGGCTTTCTCTATATCAATCATATCACACATTCTCAATGATATCCGTCAACACGTCCTTGATATCCAATCCTGCAGCACGCACCTGCTGCGGAATAAACGATGTGGCAGTCATACCCGGCGTAGTGTTGATTTCGAGCAGATTGATTGTCCAATTGTCGGTCAGAATATAGTCGGTGCGGATGATACCATGACAACCGAGAATATCATATATCTGCAACGTAAGTGCCTGCACCCGGTCGCGCACTTCGTCGGGAATACGTGCGGGCGTTATCTCGTCGACCTGACCTTTGTACTTGGCATCGTAGTCAAAAAACTCATGCTTCGTTACCACCTCCGTTATCGGAAATGCCACAGACTTAGTCTTAGTTTTATATACACCGCAGGTAATCTCCACGCCTTTCATAAACGCCTCGCATATTACCTCGTCGCCTTCCTCAAAAGCCCGCTGGATAGCAGGCGTCATCTGCTCAATGGCCTTCACTTTTGTGCAACCGAAACTCGAACCGCCTACATTGCTTTTTACGAAGCACGGCAATCCGATTTTGTTTACAATCTCCTCATCTGTAGGACGTTGCATATTCTTGCGCAACAATATACTCGGTGAAATACGAATACCGAAGTCTTGCAAATAGTGGTTGCAAGCGTATTTGTTAAACGTAAGTGCCGCAGCCAACACACCACAACACGAATAGGATATATGCAGCATATCAAAATAGCCCTGCAAACGCCCATTCTCGCCCGGAGTACCATGAATCGTAATATAGGCATATTCGAATTGCGTCTTTGTCCCGTTGTAGGTGAAAGAGAAATCGTTTTTGTCGATAGGCGCAGCAACGACAGTTTGCCATTGTTCGTTTTCAAACTTCCATTCTACAACTGCCTGCCAATCACTTCCCCGAAGAGTAACAATCGTGATGTTGTAGCGTTCTTTGTCCATAAAAGAGTACAGTCCGACTGCGCTACGCAGCGATACCTCATGTTCCGAACTGTCTCCGCCTGCCACTATGGCGATATTGCGTTTCATTTGTTTACAAATATATACTTCAGCCTGCAAAGTTACGCTTTTTTTCTTACATATACAAGATACACCCCATTTTTGCAATCCGCCATATTATAGAGTGCACAATACCATACATAGTTTCCATTTAGACGTTACTGACCAAATAACACGTTATCAAACACTTACACTCGCTTAGCAGCAATACAGGTCGGTTTATTTCCCAATCGGGCGGCTATCACATACCACTCGCCTCCATCGCGTACCTTCAGTTTCTTTTTCAGTTGGTCAGGCGTGAGAGGATAGTTGCGGGTTATGATATTGCATTGACGCAAAGGTTCATCGGGTGTACGTACCTTCCACACGCGCCCCGGAAAGTTCACAATCAACTCATCTGATGTATATAGGTGAGTATTGGGCGATAACTTGGCTATTCCATAATATTCACTCACGTAATTGTACAATCCGGCTTTGAGTACAGCGGCATTAGGTTCGTAGATATAACACCGAATATCACTTGCCATTGCAGGTATCGCACGTTGCTCGGCATCATGGCTGACAGACAACGACTTGTAAGTTTCCCCCGCCTGCCATTGGGCAGGCAAATCCACAGCGGTCAATTGCCTGTGGCTATAAGCAGAAGATAGCAATAGAACCTCTTTTACCTCATTCTCCACCGCCACTACATAAGTATCCCATACCATAGCAGACAAAGCACGCAGAGCCGCAGTAATATCAAGCATCGGGCTGAGTTTGAATAGCAACACTTTTGCTTTTTGTTGCAAAAGCGGCAAAAGCGTTACCACATTGGGTTCACAATCCTCCAAGCGAAACACCTTTCCGCCGTTGCGGTTGCGCCGTGCGGGGTCAACAAAGAGCAGATCGCATGGCGTCATATCCGCCAAGTAGGACTCGGCTTCTGCATTATGTATCCGTATATTAGGCGCATACCGCCCGAAATTATGTGCGGCAATACGGCACAACTCCTCATTCCGCTCTATATAGTCCACCCGACTGAAAATCTGTCCGAAGAAATATGAATCCACGCCATAACCTCCCGTTAGATCGGCACAAAACACATCCGGTTTTTGCAACAACCGGTGTGTAGAGGCAAGCATGGTTTTGTAGCGTGCAGTAGCCTCAGAAGAGCATTGTTCGCACGACAATCGAACGGGATACCACCAATCGTCCAAATTAGCAAACACCGGCAGTTTACGGGCGGTACGCTGCCGTCCGTCCACCTGCTGCAACATAAAACGAAAGTCAGCATCCGACATATCCGGATACCTGTTTCGTTGCAATGCCATTTGTTCTACATCTATCATACCCATGCGTTTCTCGGAATAGTAGCGCAAAGGTACGCAAATTCTGCAGATTATACAAATCCGGTTATGAATTTATTGTCAGAAGATAACATCCGGACATTATTGAATACAACAAACGTCTGATAAACAAATTCTATGGTGCAAGATAGAATCTGTTTATCAGACAATCGCTGCTATTTTATAAGAGACTACTCCACTTGCATGGAGCGGCGGATGGCAAGTTCCATGCCGCGGATTTCTGCGAGTTCGCGGAGACGACCAAGGAGGGTGTAACCCGGGTTGGTGCGTTTGCCTTGGGCAAGGTCGTCGCAGATACAATGTCCGTGGTCAGGACGGAGAGGGATAGCACAGCCGCGTTGTTGCTCCACCTCGTGCATGGCGCAGAGAAACGCATAGGTATCGAGGTCGCCCTCAAACGTCCATTTCTCATAGAAATCGCCTTCCGGCGTCTGACTGACAGCGCGCAGGTGGATGAAGTTGATACGGTCGCCGAAACGACGCATCATACCTATCAAATCGTGTTTTCCCGCTCCTCCGAAAGAGCCTGTACAGAGACAGAGTCCGTTGCTTTTATTGGGGACAGCGTCTATGAGGGCTTGAAAATCGTCCGCCGATGACAGGACACGGGGCAAACCGAGAATCGGCATCGGGGGGTCGTCAGGGTGAATGACCAACGCTATCCCCGCCTCGTCTGCCACAGGGCAAACCTCGCTCAGGAAGAAGACAAGGTTTGCGCGCAGGCGCGAGGCGTCGATGTTCTTATAACGCAAGAGTTGCGCACGGAACTGCTCCAATGTGAATGATTCTTCCGAACCAGGAAGACCCATAATCATTGTGCGTGTGAGACGCTGCTTATCCTCCTCGCTCATTTGCTCGTAACGGGCGCGGGCGCGGGCTTTTTCGTCGTCGGTATATTCGGCTTCCGCTCCCTCGCGACGGAGAATATAC
>USNU01000226.1 GCA_900556095.1 uncultured Bacteroidales bacterium
GCCGATGAGCACCACCAAAGATACGACATAACGCTGATAACTCTCAACCTGATCATCAATGATAATGATAAAGAAGAAAATCAAACCGATAATGACCGCAGAGATCAGTGTCTTGAAGAACTCTGCCGAGAGACGACGTCGGAAGGGTCGGAGATAGTAACCGGAGAGATAATAGACACAGATACAGACAACAGGATAGGCAATGAGCGGCGGGTAGAAACTGAAAGAGGGAATCAGCACAGTATCAACGCCGAAGACCTTGCCATCGTACACCAGCCAACGGAACCACAGAAAGCAAAGCCAGACCATCTCGGCAGAGATGATGTCGGCTATCAGATAAATGAGTTGTTGGCGGCGATGCGGGGTCATTTGCGAATAATCTGTATCTGGTTGTCAATTCCTAACTTGATGATACTACTGGGGCGTTTCTCGGTTTCGTCGTTGCGGCGATAGCGGCAGACATAGTCGGCTGCGTCCAAGACTGCTTGGGATATTTGGCGGAAATTTTTCGCCGTAGGTTCGCCGCTGATGTTGGCGGAAGTGGAGACAATAGGTCGGTGCAGTTGCTCGCAGAGTGCCTTGGAAAAGGACTCCTGCGTGATACGGATACCGATACTGCCGTCTTCGGCAATGAGATTCGGGGCGATGTTCTTGGCACCAGGGTAGATGATGGTCATGGGACGCGGCTGCAGCCCTTGTGAATCACGGTCGTGCGCAGTACACTCCAACAGATCCCATGCAGCATCAGGAATATGCTCGACATAACCTTGCAGTTTGCCTGCTCCGTCCAGCAACACAAGCATCGACTTGCTGTCCACACGATGCTTAAGAGCATAGACCTTCCGCACAGCGTCCTCGTTGGTGGCATCACAGCCGATGCCCCATACGGTGTCGGTAGGATAAACGATGACTCCTCCCGCCCGCAGGACACGCACAGCCTGTTGCAGGTCATCTTTGTCGTAACGCTCTGCCATAGTGATTATCCTTTTGCAAGTTCGGCACGAAGGGCAGAGACCATAGATGCATATTCCTCGTCAGAGAGATAGACCTCACCAGGGTTCATCCGGAACGTGCCTCCGTAGTCAGGACCATCCACATACTTAGGTGCAAGGTGAAAATGGAGGTGACTAAGTTTGTCGGAATAGGCGCCATAGTTAATCTTCTCCGGATGGAAGAGCGTTTGCATAGCGCGTGTAACCTGTGCCACATCTGCCATAAAGGCATTGCGCTCGTTGTCGGACAACTCGTTGAGGTCGTTCACATGGTGGTCGTACGCCACAAGGCAGCGACCGTGGTAGGTCTGCTCCTTAAATAAAAACGCACGCGATACACGCAGATGGGCAATCTCAATCATCAGGTCTTTTTGGGTCTGATTGTTTTGGCAATACAGACAATCTTTAGGATCGGAATACATATACAATTATGAATTGTGAATTATTTGTCTATTATGCCCTCGGCGACGGCGGTGCGGACGGCATCGATAGCCACAGCGGGGTCTTCTTTAGGGAACTGCGAGAGGTCGATAGGTTTGCCCACCTTCATAGTAATAGGGTGCCATGTAACAGTCTTAGCATTGCGATTCATCACCTCATAACATCCTGATAGTGAGATAGGTATGACGGGCAAAGAGAGGTCGATGGCAATCTGAAAAGCACCACGCTTAAAGCGTCCCAACTGTCCGTCTTTGGAGCGAGTCCCCTCCGGGAAAATGACAGTGCAGACGCCGTCTTTGAGTTGTTTCTCTATCTCTGCAATACTCTCCACGGATGCGCGTGCGTTCTTGCGATCAACAAAGATATGCCCTGCCGCCTTGCAAGCCGTTCCTACAAAGGGGACTTTGCGCAATTCGGCTTTCATCAGCCACTTGAAGATAACGGGCAACCAACCATAAATAACAAAAACATCGAACATTGACTGGTGGTTGCTTACAAAGACATACGACTGCCCCGGGTGGATATTCTCCAGCCCCTCCACCTTGACGGGCAGGAACATCAGATAACAGAACGAACGCGACCAGAAAGCCTGCTCGGCGTGTACAAACCGGGAATTACGCCATGGGCAGAACAGAATGGTAAAAACCGCCGTAAAGATCGTGAGTACAATCAAAACAGGTATGGCTATAAGGTATTGATATACAATGTATAATATACGTTTCATATAGAAAATCAGTTGTTATATTTCATCATAAATCCACGATAGAGGGCACAGATACGGCGTATTTCGTCCCATGTTTCCTCGGACAATTTGGTACCGACAATCTCCACAACACGCCCTGCGGCAATAGTACCGATTTCGCCGCAGCGGCGGATGTCGAAACCATCACTCAACGCGTGGAGGAACCCGCCGGCATAGAGGTCTCCAGCACCCGTAGAGTCGGTACAACTGGTCGTGATAGCGCCGATATGGTAGCGTTGACTCCCCTGCTGCACATAGGACCCGCGTTTGCCGACCTTGACCACGGCTATATCACACTGCTCGGCAATCTTTGCCACCGACTCTTCGGGATTGAGATGGGTATAGGCAAAGGATTCGTCTTCATTGGCGAAGACGATGTCCACATATTGGCGTATCAACTCTTTGAGGAAGAGATGGTTTTCGTTGACAACATTGTAACTTGCCAGATCGAGGGAAACCATACAGCCGGATTCTTTCGCCAGACGGATGGCTTTCTCGATGAGGGCATGGTTCTGTACCAGGTAGCCCTCGATATGGAAGATGTCATAGCCAAGGAAGGCTTCTTTCTGAATATCATCGGCTTGCATCTCGGATGCGGCACCGAGATAGGTAGCAAACGTGCGCTCCCCATCGGGAGTGATGAGAACAATACTACATCCGGACATCTCCTTGTTGGAGGTCAGGAGGATAGGCTTCACATTATTTTTGAGCATATCTTCGCGATAGAAATCGCCCACTTCGTCGTTGCCTATTTTTCCGATGAAAGCGGCTTTCCCTCCAAGTGCGGCAATGGTGTTGATTGCATTGCTGGCACTGCCTCCTGCGACCATATGCTTTCGCACAGACGCAAATCGCATCTGTATTTGCTCTGCCTGCTCCATAGATATTAAGTTCATACTTCCTTTAGGGAATCCCAATTCACGCAGGTCGTCTTCGGAGACCTGCAGGAGCATATCGGTAAGTGCATTACCCAAGCCCAGTACTTTTTTCATTGTTTATGCCGTTTTCTATGTGGTAAAATCGAAATTTTTTGCAAAGGTACGCATTTTTTTTGGAAAAAACTTTGGTATGTCAAAAAAAAGCAGTAATTTTGCACCCGCTTTCGAGAAAGAGAGACCCTCTTGCGAAGG
>USNU01000227.1 GCA_900556095.1 uncultured Bacteroidales bacterium
TCACTGCTTGCACCTTCTGTTCGTTGGGAGCCTCTGTTTTCTGCTTGCGCAAGGCGCGAAGGTCGCTAAAATCACGCATAACGGTTTTGCCGTTTACCGCAGTAGGGAGAGATGTTGCATTCTTCTTTGCTGGTGCTTGGGGTTGCACTTTCTGTTTCATACTCTCTACGCGCAAACGCGCTTTCTGCGTACGCTCTTTCTCGGCTTTTGCCTCTTTGATTTCGCGAATAGTACGCTCGATAGCGGCATTGCTTTGTTGCAGCAAGTCAGCCGCCTGTTGCTTGGCTTCATCCATTACCTCGCGTTTCTTGGCTTTGAGTCCCGCAATCTCCTGCTCGTAGTAGGCAATACGCTCTTCAAGAAGTTTCTCGCGCTGACGGATATTTTGGCGTTTGTTCTCCCAATAGCGTTTATCGCGGGCGATGTCCTGCAGTTGCTTGTCGTAGTCGATATGCTCCTCGCCCACCAACTCCGTGGCGTGGGCGATAATATGTTCCGGCAACCCAATCTGCTTGGCTATCTCGATAGCGAAACTACTGCCGGCCTGACCGATAGAAAGTTGGAAAAGCGGGCGCATCTGTCCACGGTCGTAGAGCATGGCACCATTGACGACACCACGTGTTTGCTCGGCAAAATGCTTGAGATTGGTATAGTGAGTAGTAATAACACCAAATGATTGCTGTTCAACGAGTTGCGATAGCACCGCCTCTGCAATAGCGCCACCGATAAGAGGCTCGGTACCCGTACCGAACTCATCGATGAGCAAAAGAGTGCTGGCGTTGGCATAACGCACAAAGGCTTTCATGTTTTTCAGGTGCCCCGAATAGGTGGACAGGTCATCTTCTATAGATTGTGCATCACCAACATCTATCATCAGTTGGTCGAAGACACCCATACGGCTCGTCTCTTCGAGAGGCACCAACAGACCACACTGGAGCATATACTGCAAAAGGGCTACTGTCTTGAGACACACCGACTTACCGCCTGCATTCGGTCCACTGATGATTAGCATACGATTCTCGTCGGCTTGCAGCCGCAGCGAAAGCGGCACAACCGTCTTGCCCTGTTGCATAAACTTGAGATACAGCACAGGATGTCGGGCTTGCTGCCAATCAATAACGGGCGCGGGTTGCACCTCGGGGAGTATAGCCCGCAAAACCTGCGCCAAGAGTGCTTTGGCACGGAGAAAATCCACGTGCGCCAACATCTGTTCGCTTTGCAAAATGGTTGGTACACTCGGACGAAGACGGGCAGTAAGGTCTTGCAAGATACGCACCCGTTCACGGCGTTCCGCTCCCTCTAACTCACGAATATGGTTATTTGCTTCCACCACTTGTTGCGGTTCCACATAGACCGTCTTTCCCGTTGCCGACTCGTCGTGGACAATACCGCCGATTTTCCGCTTGTAGGCCGGCGGAACGGGAATAACCAAACGTCCCTCACGGAGAGTGGGGGTAACATCCTTGTCGAGAATACCCTCCGCTTGCGCTTGACGCAAAATCTGCCCCAATGCACGCCCGACACTGCCCTGTACTATAGTCAGTTCGTGGCGAATACGTGACAATTCGGGCGAAGCATTGTCTGCCAACCGACCGTATTTGTCAATCACGCGATCAATACTACGCACAATATCGCCAATACCGTCCGCCGATGTATTTTGCGCAGGCAGTTGGTGCAGAATAGGAAAACGCTGATCATCCAACGAGGCAAAAAACTGCTCTAATTGGTGGGCATAATCCATGGTCTTGCGAAGGGCAAAAAGTTCCGCCTCATCCAAGAAAAGCCCCTCAATACGGATACGCCCCAATGCCTCACGTACATCGTGCATCTCTCCGCGCGGGAAATCCAACGAACCGTCCTCCATAATATGCTTCATCTCGTCGGTTTCCGAGAGCAATCCCGTAATCGTTTCGTAGTCGGTAAGAAATTTCATTGCATCCACCTGTTCTCGCCCAAGGGGCGACGTACAACGATGGTGCAACTCATTACGAATCACACCGAAATCAATCTTTTCTTCTATATTATCAGGATAAATCAATGTACAATTAACTAAGGAATAATTAACAATTAACATGCAAGTTTATTTTCCTGCATTTGGTTTCTCTCTCATCCCAAGATACGGACATCACGAATGGCGTTTCCACCGACCGCATCGTTGATTTTCTTCACCAACTCAAAGCGGCACTCAAAGAGTTGCGCCTTGAGTGCGGCACTTGATATATGCACAATCAGTATTCCGTTTCTTACCTCCACGCTGCGCGTTAGGCGGGCAACGGTATCACCCATTATCTCCGGCCATAAGGCAACCACCTTATCTTCAAGAATGGTCTTTTCCAATCCCGTTTCGCGGAGATAAATATTCAGCACATCGGCGATGGATAATGAATTACCTCGTATCATCAAATCTCTTTTTGTTTACGGAGTAATATCTTCTGGCGGGTTTGGAACACACGCACCGACTTATCTAACCCGTTGAGTTGCTGCACTTTCTCCATTCGAACGCCTTCACGCTGGCATATTTCCCAAAGCGACTCTCCGGGATGCACCCAAAGCAGCGTTTTCTCATTGGGAGCATACGCACGCTTACGGCTCAGATAGACCCGGTCGCCCACGTGCAAATCCCGTCCGAGGGCGTCATTCCAAATACGCAACGTGCGTTCTTTCACGTTCATACGGAAGGCAATATTGGCATACGTATCGCCCTCGCGTGCAAGAATATAAGAGCGTCCGTTATTTTTCTGTTTAGGGTGCGTCAGATAGAGCAGTTGTTTCTCCTGATATACCGACAGCGGCTCTTCATACTCAGGTTCGGGGTTGTTATTAATCACTTTCAGCGGGGCAGTCTGCGAGACTACGGTAGCCTTTTTGCCGCCCACCGTTCCCTTATCGGTTGGCGTCTTTGTGCTGCTTGCCGAAGCCAGTGCTGCAGGCGTGGCAATCGTATCCAAACGATAATCCTCAATAATCTTTATCAACTTCTTCGGATAGAGCGGGTCGGTGGCATAACCACATTGTTTCAAACGGTATGCCCACCCCGAATAGTCCTCCACGGCTATCTCAAAACAGGTCTGATAACGAGGGCGTTGCAAGAAAAGCGAATGGTCCTTGTAGGACTCTCCCGCATCGCCGTAAGTGCGGAAACATTCGCCTTTGGCATCATCATCGTAGTAGTAATTACCGCCAAGCCAATCGCTCGTACATTTGATACCGAAATGGTTGTTCGCATTCTTTGCCAGTTCGCTCGTCCCTGCCGCCGACTCCAACAAACCTTGCGCCAAGATGATACTGGCGGG
>USNU01000228.1 GCA_900556095.1 uncultured Bacteroidales bacterium
TGACTGACTCATTTTTTATGCTTTTTTGAGTCAACTTTTTCTGTACCAAGACAACTTGTGATGCATATAGGATAGACTTCTGTGGAATATAGGAGGCGTTTGGCTCATATTGGCGCAAAGCACCGCTTTGTGCGCGGCACGCACCATTGCCTGCCGCCTCTGCCCTCTGCGTAAACTATAAGAAACACAACAAAAAAGCGCACCCTGAACGAGTACGCTTTTTTCTTGGAAACATTCTGCGGTACAGAGCCGCCTACGCTTATTAGTTGTTCTTTGCTTTCTCTACGATAGCCTTGAATGCAACCGGCTGGTTCATAGCGAGGTCAGCCAACACCTTGCGGTTGATAACCACACCCGATTTCTTGAGTGCGCCCATCAGTTGGCTGTAACTCATACCCTCGAGACGGGCAGCAGCATTGATACGCTGAATCCACAATGCGCGGAAATTGCGTTTTTTAGCCTTGCGGTCGCGATAAGCATATTGGAGACCCTTCTCCCAAGTGTTCTTGGCAACTGTCCATACGTTGGCACGGCCACCAAAATTGCCTCGTGTGAGGCTCATGATCTTCTTACGACGGTTACGAGAAGCGACGTGATTTACTGATCTTGGCATAGTTTTCTACGTTTTGTTTTGGTGGTTAATACTTAGCGGAGCAGAAGCATCTCGCGAATCGAGCGCATGTTGGTCTGGTCCACCATTGCAACGTGAGTCAGGTTGCGTTTCTGTTTCTTGGTCTTCTTGGTCAGAATGTGACTCTTGTAAGCGTGTTTGCGCTTTACTTTACCGGTTCCGGTAAGAGCAAATCTCTTTTTTGCACCGGAATTAGTCTTTACCTTTGGCATTTTGTTAATTGTTTAATGAGTTATTTATTAGGGTCTCAGGCAGCCTAAGGGGAAGCCTTTTGACCTGTTGTTTCTATCCGTAGTTGTATAAATCGGCAAACCTGTAAAATGCCCCGAACTGAAACAGGGCATCTGCAAACTTGCAAATTTCCGCATCCTAAGACTATTGCTTCTTCGGCGAGAGATTCAGTATCATGCGTTTGCCCTCCAGGCTCGGCACTGCCTCCGGTTTGCCGTATTCGGCAAGGTCGTTGGCAAAGCGTGCCAACAATAGTTCGCCCTGCTCCTTGAATACGATACTGCGCCCGCGGAAGAATACATACGCCTTTACCTTGTTCCCGTCTTTGAGAAACTCTTGCGCATGCTTCAACTTGAAGTTGTAGTCGTGGTCATCGGTCTGAGGTCCGAAACGGATCTCTTTCACCTCCATCTTTTTGGAGTTTGCCTTCATCTCTTTCTCTTTACGTTTCTTTTGGTAAAGGAACTTCTGATAATCGAGTATTCGGCATACAGGAGGAGCGGCGTTCGGCGAAATCTCTACCAAGTCCAAGTTCTGCTCATCGGCAAGGTGCATGGCTGTTTGGAAAGGATAAATCCCCGGTTCTACATTGTCGCCCACAAGGCGAACTTCATTGACGCCGCGAATCTTATCGTTGATACGATTGGGCATCTCTTTCTCTACTCGGCCACGTTGTGGTCTGTTGGGTGTTGTTGCTATAGTTTTTTCCTCCTGTTAGTTGCGGGGGATTTTCCGAAGCACCCCCATTCTTCTGCCTCCCCGCAAAGCGGCTGTTGCAACAGCCCTTTCCACGAAAAAGCGCGCAAAGTTACAACTTTTTCTCGAAACTGGCAAACTTTTTAGTAAAAATATATCTTTTTGCACTATATATTTGTCCACCTCAAAGAATTTATTTACCTTTGCGGGTCTAATCGGCATCTTGTGTGTCCGGTAGAATGATTCAACTAAACTAATACGCAATAAAACGTACATTGATGAAATCTTTCCGTTCTTTGTTTCTTGCCCTCTCGGCGGTAGCCTTGTGTGCTACCGGTTGCCAGGAACCCCCGTATATCAACGGTCCGGGCAATAATGACAATAATCCTGAGGCTATTCCTACCGCCCCCATTCCGGAAGGAATTGATATTCCCGATAGTGCCATCACTGTGGCGCAAGCGCGTGCAAAGGCTGCTGCTGTCGGTGTGGGGGGGACTACGCCTGAAAAATATTATATCAAAGGTTGGGTGCAGAATTTCGATGAAAAACGCCATAAATCTGGTATTTTTGAGTATGGAAATGCCACGTTCTATATGGCGGATGTTAGTACGGGGCAATCTACTCGGACATTCATTGCTTTTCAAGTTTATGGGAAAGACAGCCTGCCGGCTAATAATATCGCCTCTATTCAAGTCGGCGACTATGTAGTAGTCTATGGCGCGATTACAAATTACAATGGGACTGCAGAAACTCCCGCCGGTGGTGTTGCATATATCTATTCCAGTTCTAACGAAAAATTCAATTCCGAATTAGATTCAACCTATCTGGATGCGGATGTTGAAGGTGTACAAGTTCCTGAGAATACGCTTACTGTATATCAAGCAGTTCGTAAATGCAAGGAACTGAACGGAGCAACGGGATCTGACAAAGTATATGTGAAAGGTTTTATTCGTCATATCAACTCTAAAAGTACAGACGCCGATGTCTCTAAATTTGGCAATGCAACATTCTATATCGCGCCAACCAATGACGAAATGCCGACAGCGTCATTTTGTGCATACCGTGCAAAAGGACTAAATGGTGGAAAATTAACGGGGTTGAATCAAGTTTCAGTGGGAGATTTTGTCGTCTTGACGGGCAATCTGACCTCTTTCAAAGGCAATCCGCAGATGACCAACTGCAATATAGTATCTTCAAGCAACCCTAATTTGAAATAGGAATATTTTGGTAAAATAACAAAATTACAAACAAACTTATTTATATAATTCATTTTTATGAAAAAGTACTTACTTATTGCCCTTATGGCAATTGCGAGCGTTGCGTATGTCAACGCACAACCCCGTGCAGTCGGTGTAAACCTTGGTTATGGTGCGTCGTTCTCATATCAGCACAACTTGGGTGCTGCTAATATGATTGACCTGGCTGTTGAGGTGCCTGCTTTCGCAGGTATTGGTGCAACTTGTACCTACGACTGGATTGACCCGTTCAATACTTCTATCCCTTGGAATAACAAAGGTGAGTGGCACTGGGCTATGGGTGTCGGTGGCGGCGCAGGTTTCATCTGGGGTATTACCGGTGGTTATGCAGGTGTTGTAGGACACGTTGGCGTAGGTTACGACTTCTGGTTCCCGCTGGAACTCTCTTTCGACTGGCGTCCGAATATCGGTGCATATTTCTGGGACGGCGGCGCAGGTTTCTATGGTGCAGGTCTCTACTCGGGTATCACCCTCG
>USNU01000229.1 GCA_900556095.1 uncultured Bacteroidales bacterium
GCGGTTACCTCGTCTGACCTGAATGATTACCTCCGCCAGAAGCAAAACACAGAGATTCTCGGTTTCTGGAAATTGCAGTTGGATATCTACAACACCGCGCCCGCAGATACCACCACCAAAGGGAATAAGTGGCTGGCGAAGAACGCACACAAGGTGGGTGAGGCACCGGTTATATACGACGAGGACCTGACGCGCGTGTCGATGGAGCAGTTGGGGCAGACCATGCGCAACAAGGGCTATTTCAATGCCGTGGTGGATACACAGAAGGTCTATAAAAAGAAGAAAGTGAACCTCACCTACATCGTTACAGCCAATGAACCGTACACCATTCGCAAGTATAATGTAGATATTGACCGCCCCGAAGTACGGGCGATAGCCACCAATAGCAACTGTCTGATTAAGAACGGAATGCAGTTCTCTGCCGATGTCCTCGACCGGGAGCGACAGCGTATTGCCACCAAGATGCACAACGAGGGATATTTCTTTTTCGACAAGTCGATGTTGGACTATGTGGCAGACAGCAGTTACAACTGTCTCGGGGTGGACGTGGATATACAGTTATCGAAGTATATCACTCAGTTACCCGATTCGGTAACCAGGCGGCTCTATACCAAATATACGATTCATCAGGTCTATTTCCATATCGACTACGACCCGTCGCCCTGCCGATGTCGAACTGCATATCGAGCAGGATAAGGAGGGAAACGAGTATTCGTATATCGGCGAGCGTTTCTTGCGTCCGAATGTACTACGCCGGAATTGTCGTATCAAGGCGGGCGAGCGGTACAGCGAGCGTCGGTTGGAGCGGACTTATTCGCTGCTGAATAGTCTGGCACCGGTGAAGTATGTGGATATCTCGTTCGACCCTGTGGGCGAGAACCAATTGGATTGCCATATCACCGTCTCGCGCGGCAAACTGAACAGTGTGTCTGCGGAGTTGGAGGGAACTTATTCGGCAGGCGACTGGGGTATCGCGGCAGGTGTGGGCTACATCAACAAGAATATCTTCCGCGGCGCGGAGCAGTTGTCGCTCAACGGCCGTGCCAGTTACGAATGGCGTCAGAATGGCGGTCGTGCCATCGAGGGAAAAGCCGAGGCGGGACTCACTTTCCCGATGGGTGTGCGTATCAATATGGCGTATAACTACCAGCAACGCCCCGACGAATACACACGCACCATTGCCAATGCGGGGCTCTACTACACCATCCCCCGCAAACCGCACGGACGGTGGACTCATCGCTTTAACTTGGTGGATATCAGTTATATATACCTGCCATGGATGTCCGACCGTTTCAAAACCGACTTCATCGACAAGGCGTCGGTGCTGAAGTCCAGTTACGAAGACCATTTTATCCTCGATTGGAGTTATTCCGGCACCTACACCAACTATCGCAAGAGTGCGCCCAATCGTAGTTATATCAATTTCAACTACTATCTCGAGACGGCGGGAAATGTGCTTTACGGTATCGCCAAAGCCGCCAAACTGGCCACCAACGAGGCGGGAGCGTACACGATGTGGCATATCCCGTTTGCGCAATATGCCAAGGCGGATGTCAATTTCACGTTCCATCAGGTTATGGCTCCCAAACATCATCTGGTGTACCATGCGGGCTTGGGTGTGGCGGTGCCTTATCTGAACGCCACCGTATTGCCTTTCGAGAAACGCTATTTCTCCGGAGGGTCGAACAGTGTGCGCGGTTGGCAAGCACGCACGCTCGGTCCGGGAGGCTTCCGTGGCAAAGGCGGAGGAATGGTTTATGACTTGCAGGCGGGAGATATACGGCTCGACCTGAACATCGAATATCGTTGGAAGGTGTGGACGTATATCGAGTTGGCTGCGTTTGTGGACGCCGGTAATATCTGGACGATTCGGGACTATGAGCAACAGCCCTATGGCTTGTTCAAATGGGTCGAGTTCTACAAACAGATAGCCCTCTCGTATGGTCTCGGAGTGCGTTTAGACTTCAGTATCCTGATACTGCGTCTGGATTTGGGCGTCAAACTACACGACCCGAGTCGCCTGTACGGAGACTTGGCGGGTACACAATGGCGCACTGCCCCCAACGGACTGAGTTGGAAAGACGATATGACCTTGCACTTCGCAATCGGCTATCCGTTTTAGAAGTGGATAGGTGGATAAGTTGATAAGTTGATGAGTTTCTTTCCATTCTTCTATCTTTCTATCATTCTATTCATATATTTTGACGCCTTCTACCACGCGGTGGATATTGCCCGAAACGGAGGGTGCATCGGGACACAGCCCATGGCTCAGAGAGGTGTAGTAGCCAAGCAGTTGCCCCACAAGCACATACGGCAATATCCCATAAACACTTGTCTCCGCACTACCAAACGGCATTACGACCTGCAAGTCCTCTTTGACGCCCTCAATCACGACACGTTTGCCCGCAATAACAATCACTTGTGCCACAAGACGATTGTTGTCGCTCACTTGTTTCACGAGGTCTCGCTCGTACTGCTGTACATATTCATCGTCCTGCATCAGGTACACCACGATAGAATGCTCATTCACCACTGCTTTCGGTCCATGGCGGAAGCCCAAGAAACTATCGAACTTACAAACTACGCCGCCATCGGTGAGTTCCTGCAACTTAAGATGGCACTCTTCGGCAATACCTTTCATCGGTCCCGACCCCAGGAATACCGCACGCTCAAATTTACGGTTAGCAATTTCTTGCAGCGAAGCGGCATAAAGGTCGATGACCGTCTGTGCATTCTGCACCGTATGCTCTACCGCCTCTTTCTCATTCTCGATTGTATCTATCTTACTGAGCATCAAGCAAGTAAGAAGCATTGTAGAGAAACTGCTGGTCATAGCCAGACTCTTGTCATCGGTCTCATCCGGCAGCAGAAGGGTCAGCACATTTTCTGCTTTGCCGGTCTGAGCGAGGTGCCCGTTTTTGTTACACGTAATATATATATGTGCGATATTAGGGCATATACGATTTGCCAAATTCACCGCTCCCACACTCTCAGGGCTATTCCCCGATCGGGCGAAACTAATGAGCAACAGCGGCTTATTGGCATCAAGATAGTTCTCCGCATTGGTAACAAGGTCGGTGTTAGCCACTGCCCGCACATTCTCCCATGCTCCGCGCAACACAGGTGCAATTGCATCACCGATAAACGCCGACGTCCCCGCACCCGTGAGAACAATGTCGGTTTCGGGTGTCAGATATTTTGCCAAAAACGCTTGTATTTCGCTCTTTTTCTCCACCAATAGTTGGTACTCCTTGCGCCACACTGCAGGTTGTTGCAGAATCT
>USNU01000230.1 GCA_900556095.1 uncultured Bacteroidales bacterium
TGAAAATATTTGAAAAAGCAATCAAGAGGTGTCATGAAATTCAATTTTTCTCTGGGTCTTCGGTTGATTTTATATTGAATCTGCAGTATTTGTTCATCCGTAAGTGTGTCAAAATCAGTTCCTTTTGGGATATGTCGTATCAGTTTGTTCGTATTCTCAATACATCCTTTCTGCCACGAACTGTACGGATCAGCAAAATAAACAGTAGCCCCCAATGCTTGACTGATTTTTCGATGGTCGCAAAATTCAGACCCGTTGTCGGTAGTGATAGTCTTCACATACTGCCTGTAAGGAAACAATAAATCCCTAACAATTTGTGCCACCTCTTCTGCCTCTTTCCCCTTACGCGATTTTTCATCATCATATAGTTGGTTTTCCTGTCCACAAGTGTAACAATCGCGCCTTTCCCGTCTTTTCCGATAATTGTATCCAATTCAAAATCCCCCACACGTTTTCCGTCTGCTTCCACAGGACGCTCATGAATGCTGATTCTATCAGGTATTTGCGGGCATTTGCCGACAGGTCGTTTCCTGTGTTTTCCTTTGTGCCGCAAGTGAGTATAAAGCGTTCCCCCATTCTTTTTGTCTTCTCTGATTATCTGATAGATATACTCATGCGATACGTTGATGCCTTCTTTCTTCAAGTAACCTGAGATTTGCTTTGGCGACCATTGTTCTTCGGTTAGATAATAAAGGATGCGTTTTTTGACCTCCTTTTTAATACGATGGTTATTGACAAGTCGTTTTTTGCGCCCGTCTGCCAACTCTTGTGCCTCTTTAGGACGATATTTCTTACGCCAAGAGTTTCTTTTTATTTCTATTGAAATGGTTGATACATAGACACTTAACGTCTTTGCAATAAAAGAAAATGAAGAATTAGTTGCGAGTTTTCCATCACCGGCTTGCTATTCCACTCAACACAACTTGTCAATCTATCAATCTGGGCAAAAAGACCGGATTTCTGACTGGTTCGCCGCCCGGCTAAATCACCCTATTTTTATTTCCTTTTTTCTGCCTGCCGCCGAGCAGTTGCTTCGTCTGAGTCATCAACTACCCATTTCCGTCAATTTTTACACATAGGGTTGCATATTCCGTTGTATCTTTGCACCCGCATTTGGAAATGTGCGACAAATTAATAATTCCGATACTAAAATACACGACAAACTTTATGAAATTGAATTTCAATCTATTCCGCAGCGTAGTGCTATCTGCTCTGCTCCTTATAGGGGTAGCAGCCGAAGCACGTATCATCAGCGGAACAGTGACAGACCAAACAGGCGAGACCATCATCTCGGCTTCTGTGGTCGTAAAAGGTACAACGATTGGTACGGTTACCGATTTCGACGGTAACTACTCGTTGGAGGTTCCCGACGACGCGCAAGTGCTGGTATTCTCCTACATCGGTCTGAAAACGCAGGAGATTGACATCACAAGCGATGTCATCAACGTAGTCTTGAAAGAAGACAGCGAAGTGCTTGAAGAAGTGGTTGTTACGGGTTACGGAACGACCAAAAAACGCGATGTCGTTACCTCGGTTGCCAGCGTCAGTGCCGAGCAACTCAAAGACATCCCCGTGGTGAGTGCCGCCGAGGCGTTACAGGGTAAGTTGTCAGGTGTGAGTGTTACCACCACCGAGGGCAGTCCGGACGCAGACGTGAAGATTCGTGTGCGTGGCGGTACGTCGTTGACCCAATCGAATGACCCTCTTTATATTGTGGACGGTTTCCCCGTATCGAGTATCGCCGACATCGCGCCGAGCGACATTGCCTCGATGGACGTACTGAAAGACGCAGCAGCAACTGCCATCTACGGTGCGCAGGGTGCCAACGGTGTAATCATCATCACCACGAAAGATGCTGATTCTAACGAAGATGACAAAATGACATTCCACGTAGATTATACCGGCTATGTGGGGTGGAAGACTATCGCAAAGAAATACAATGTGCTTGACCCAGAGGAGTTTGCACTCATGCAGTACGAGTGGGCTTACCAGAAAGACAAGAGCCTGTCGGGTCTGCGCAGCAATTTCTATGCCTATTTCGACAAACTCTACAACAGCACAAAATACAAAAGCGATGAAGAAATAGAAAATACCAATATCAGCGACTTGCTTGCGGAATACAAAGACGCAGAGCAACACGCGTTTATCGATTGGCAGGACCAGACTTTTGGCCGTACGGGCTTTGCTTCCAACCAATCGGTGAGTGTGAGTGGCGGTAACAAGAACGCCAATTTCAACTTGAGTTACAATCGCATAGACGACAAAGCCATCATGGAACAATCTAATTATGTGCGCAATAACCTGAGTCTGAAAGCCAAGTTCAAACCATTTAAGAACTTTACGGTGGGTTTCACTGCCCGCTACACCAATACCGGTGTTCTCGGCGCAGGTTCCAATGCAATCAAAGATAACGGAACCGCTACCGAGTCTCGTCTGCGCAACTGTGTGGTTTATACACCTACAACGCTGTTGAGCAAAGACTCGGGCGAAGGCGATGAGGACGAGACATTCGGTTCGCTCTATGACCCCCTGACCACGATCCGCGACAACTATAAATACAAGACGGACAACAAGTGGAATATGCAGGGCTATATGAGTTACAAATTTGCCAAACACTTCACCGCCCGCGTGGAGTTGGGCTATGAAAGTCGTGATATTCTGACAAACCGCTACTATGGTCCGACCACTTATTTTGCGCGCAATACCGGTCGTCCGGGCGTGGCAAGCGGTACGGCGCAAGTGCAAGTGGACAAAGAGAAAGAAACACGTCTGCGCAACGCCAACACGTTGGAGTGGAAACAAACTTTCAACAAATCGCACAATGTGAGCATTCTTGTGGGCGAAGAGACCATCCTGCGCAAGGGCGAGACCAACACCCAACGCGGTTTTGGCTACAAGGGACAGTACGACGTGCTTAACGGTGAGATATTCAACTACTTAGGTCAGGCATCGTATATGGAGATCAGCAACTATGTCAATCCGAAAGACAATCAGTTGTCGTTCTTCGCACGTGCCAACTACGACTATCGCGGACGCTATTACCTGACTGCCACTTTCCGTGCAGACTGCTCCACCCGCTTCGAGAAAGAGAACCAATGGGGCTATTTCCCCTCTGTGGCAGCCGCATGGCGTATGTCGGATGAACCTTGGATGGAAGGCGCACAGGACTGGATGTCGAACTGGAAATGGCGTTTGAGTTATGGTATGGCAGGTAACAATAATGTCGATTTAGGCTACTTGCACCAAGATTTCCTGTCGCGCCAATTGACTTATTT
>USNU01000231.1 GCA_900556095.1 uncultured Bacteroidales bacterium
CCCGCCAAGAGGCAGGGCGTATCGGTGGTACAGGTCCTTGTGGCCGTGAACTATGCTGCACCACATGGATGACCAATTTTTCATCAGTCGGTACAGGTGCTGCACGCTTGCAGAATATATCGCCCAACCCGCAGAAATTAGCGGGAATGTGCGCTAAACTCAAGTGCTGTCTTAACTATGAAGTACCTGTTTATGAAGAGGCGGTACGCCGTATGCCGCAACGCAACATCCCGTTGGAAACCAAAGAGGGGACGTATTACCTTTTTACCACCGATCCTCTCAAAGGGACGGCTACTTACTCTACTGATCAGCGTATGCCTGTCAATCTGCAGGTGCTCACGCCAGAGCAGGCGAAAGACATCATTGAAATGAACCGTCGCGGAGAGAAACCAGATACCCTCGGCGGCAAATCCACTATTACTACAGACGTGCCAGAGATCGGCTATCAGAATGTGGTCGGACAAGACGACTTGACCCGTTTTGATAAAAAACGTCGTCCGCAGCGTGATAATCGTCCTCGTCGTGATAACCGGGAACCGCGTGATAGCAACAACCGTGACAATCGTCCCCGCCGAGACGGACGGGACGATAAGGGTTTCCACCCGGATGGGGAGCAACGCCGCCCCGATAACCGTATGCGCAATAATACCCCTCGTAACAATGACCGCCCGAATACGAATAATCCTGCTAAGTAGTTGTCTCCTGTTGCTTATGGCTTGCAATCGAGACATTGTCTATTCCGAGTTCCACTCTGTTCCCTTGAAAGAGTGGGGGGCGGATTCAGTGCTGACCTATCGTTTTGACATTACCGACACCCTTGCCACCTATCGGATGTTAGTCTGTGTGCGTCATACCGAGCAGTATCCCTATCAGAATATGTGGCTCTTTGTGGGGGACTCAAGCCGACAAGATACTATTGAGTTCTATCTTGCTAACGACCGCGGTGAGTGGCTGGGCAATGGGCGCAATGGGTTGATCGAAATGCCTGTGCTGTATGAGGAAACGCACCGTTTTTCGCATAGCGGCGAGCAGGTATGGCATATCCAACAGGGTATGCGGGCGCAATCCCTCAAAGGTATATCCGATGTAGGGCTAATCATTAAGAAAAACGAGTAAGCACTATGGGTAAGAATAAATTGAGAAAATTCGCCGAAATGGAGACGTTTCATAACGTATTCCAGTGTGGTGCACGCGAGATACTCCCTGACAGCCCTGTGGCGGCAATGGCAGGGCATTGGCGTGAACGGTATTTTCGCAATGAAAATCCGATTGTGTTGGAACTTGGGTGCGGGCGTGGGGAATATACTGTGGGGTTGGCGCAACTATATACAGACAAGAACTTTGTCGGTATTGACATCAAAGGCGCGCGTATGTGGGCAGGTGCCAAACTGGCAGAGCAGGCAGGTATGACTAATGTGGCTTTCTTGCGCACGAACATTGAGATGCTGACCGCTTTCTTTGCACAGGGTGAGGTGGACGAGATTTGGATTACTTTCCCCGACCCGCAGATGAAGAAAGCAACCAAGCGGCTCACTTCCACCTATTTTATGCAGCGTTATCAGCAGTTGGTACGCCCCGGCGGACTAATCCACCTCAAGACTGACAGCCCTTTTTTATATATGTACACGCGCGAAATGTTGCGTCTCAATGCCTATCCTGTCTTGGCAGATACAGCAGATCTCTACCACACCGCCGAAACCGATACGCTCCGTGAGGCGAAGATGCTTCAGACCCATTATGAGCACCAGTGGCTTGACCGTGGTTTGACTATCAAATATCTTCGTTGGCAACTTGTCCCCAAGACTATCTTTGAGGAACCTCAAATCGAAATCGAAAAAGACACCTATCGTTCTTATGGTCGGAATTATACATCAACACAATCATAAGTAGGATTGAGTATTTGTATGGCAATATGTGTCGGCAATCGGCATAATTCTTAACAGCGTTGACTATATTCTGCAAAGACTATTTCCGCGACAAGATTTTACTTGTTATCTACCACTCCACCTAACTTTTATGTGGAAAAAGAATAACGAGAGATGGCAAGCGTGATCTTAACTGGGATCGCATTGTGTGCAAGTGAGAAATAAAATATTAAGTAAATAAGGGGATATGGATAGGATAAAAAAAGAGGATTGTCTCACGACAACCCAATCTTTTTACTTAACCTTAAATCTAATACCATGAAAAACACGATGCAAAAGTACGGCATATTTTTGATATGACCAAATATTTTGTGAGAAAAATATGTTTTACAGCATGTTTTCGCATTTTTTGGCAACTTAACTTGTCATTTTTTTTGTTTTCAACTGAAAAATATACCCCTGTTTGTCGGTTTCGAGTTTTTGTTGTACTTTTGTAGCGTCTAAAAACGGGGCTTTGGCAGATAAAGCCTTTTGCAGATTGGCACAGAGTTTGCAGATAGATAGACGAATAGAATGTAAATCAATATATTAAAACTATAACTATTATGAAAAATCTTGATCTTACACAGTACGGTATCATGGGTACTACCGAGATCGTACACAACCCTTCTTACGAGCAGTTGTTCGAGGAGGAGACCAAAGCTGGTTTGGTTGGTTATGAGAAGGGACAAGTTACCGAGTTGGGTGCTGTAAATGTAATGACTGGTGTGTTCACCGGTCGTTCGCCTAAGGACAAATACATCGTTGATGACGCACAGAGCCACGACAATGTTTGGTGGACCAGCGAGGCTTACAAGAACGACAACCACCCGATGTCGGAGAAAGTTTGGGGCGAGGTAAAGGCTTTGGCACAGAAAGAGTTGAGCAACAAACGCCTGTTTGTTGTTGATGCGTTCTGCGGCGCTAACAAAGAGACCCGTTTGGCTGTCCGTTTCATTGTAGAAGTAGCATGGCAGGCACATTTTGTTACCAATATGTTCATCCGTCCTTCCAAAGAGGAGTTGGAGAACTTTGAGCCTAACTTCGTAATCTACAACGCTTCGAAGGCTAAAGTAGAGAATTATAAAGAACTCGGTTTGAATAGTGAGACCTGTGTCGCTTTCAACACTACTAGCCATGAGCAGGTAATTATCAATACCTGGTATGGTGGTGAGATGAAGAAGGGTATGTTCTCTATGCAGAACTACTACTTGCCTTTGAAAGGTATTGCTTCAATGCACTGCTCGGCTAACACTGATATGGAGGGTAAGAACACCGCTATCTTCTTCGGTCTGTCGGGTACGGGCAAGACGACCCTTTCGACTGACCCGAAGCGTCTGCTTATCGGTGACGACGAGCACGGATGGGAT
>USNU01000232.1 GCA_900556095.1 uncultured Bacteroidales bacterium
ATCTCCTCTGCATACAATGGCAACTGCCTTGTGTCACCCATTCAGTCGCGTGTCTATTTCGACCGCCTTTCGAAGATAGACGACATCTTCGCTGCGGCTTATCAACCTTATACATATACGCCGCAGGACGTGCGCTTCTTCAATACGACAACACCCTATTCGAGCATTGCCTACAACAAAGGCTTCACCACTATGCGCGAGGAAAACGAGATTTATTTCCTTTTCACGGGCAACTTGAACAAACGTATCAACCTTGGTACACAACTCAACTACCTGAATAGTGTGGGGCACTACTCCAACCAAGCAGGCAAACTCCTCAACGGCAATGTCTTCGGTTCCTACAATGGCGACCACTATTCGTTGCAGGCAGCGTTCACGTTTGCCAATTGGAGTAATTTCGAGAACGGCGGACTGACCAACCCCGGCGACCTTGACGGAGCATTAGAGCCCGAAGACTTGCCTGTCAACCTCAATGCGATGTCGGGCTATCGCTATCTCGCCGGCTACCTCAACCACTACTATAGTATCACTATTGAGCGGCCCTACCACGACACTATCGAGGTAATCAACGAGGAGGGCAGGCGTGAGCGGCGTGATACGCTCAAGATTAACTATGTGCCGGTTACCACCTTCGCGCACACCTTCGAGACCACCAATAGCAACCGCCGCTATGTGGAGCGCACTGCCCAACAAGGCTTTTATCCGGCATACTATCGCAATCCGAATACCACCAACGACTCCACTGATGTCCTCACTATCCGCAATACGTTGAGCGTAACCTTCGAGGAGGAATTCAACCGCCTGCTCAAGTTCGGTGCTACGGTCTATGCCATCAACGAGTGCCAGCGTTTCCTCCATCCCGTCAGCGAAGACGCAAGCAACCTTATGGGCAACTATGAGCCGTTTGCCGCGCCGTGGCAGAATACCACTGCGTACCTCGTCCCCGATACACTGTGGGGCTACCAGTGGACAAACAACACTTTTGTGGGAGGTGCGCTCTACAAAAACCGCGGCAAATGGGTGCATTACGGATTCGACGGTGATGTATGCGTATTGGGTTACAAACTCGGCGAGTTTCAAGTGAACGGACACGTGGACGGCGATTTCCGTATAGGGAAAGATACAATGTATATCCGTGCAAAAGCCTTTGTCAGGAACGAGACACCGTCCTACTATCTGCAGCATTTCTCGTCCAACCACTTCCGTTGGGACAACGATTTTCAGAAAACCTATCGTTTCTACGTCGGCGGTGAGGTTGCATACCCCACACGGTGGGTAAAACCGAAAGTGAATGTCGGTTTCGAGAATCTGACACGCTATATCTATTTCGGGCAAAACGGTCTGCCGGTGCAACACGAGGGAAATATCCAAGTGCTGTCGGTAGATATGCAGTGCGACCTGACTACGCCGTGGGTGAACCTCGAGAACCACGTGGTCTATCAGTTGTCGAGCGATGCGGCGATGCCTTTGCCGTCTTTCACGCTCTACCACAATCTCTATTATCACGGTACGTGGTTCCGTGCTTTGGATGCACAGATAGGTGTGGATATGCGTTATTTTACGTCCTACTATGCACCCTTGCTCAACCCCGCTACGGCGCAATTCTGTACGCAGAATACCACCAAGATTGGCAACTACCCGATACTCAATGTGTATGCTAATTTCTATGTCAGGTCGTTGCATCTGCGTTTTTTTGCCCACTACACCCACTTCAACCACCTGTTCATGAAATCAACCCCGAACTACTTTGCCATGCCCGGCTACCCGATGAACCCCGATATTTTCCGTGCCGGTCTCGCTTGGCATTTTTATAAATAACAACAACGCAATCTACGAAAAAAACGTAAACGAAGTTTACCAACAACTATGCCTTTAACAGTACGATTAAATAAAATCTTGATTTACGCCCGCGATGAAGCGGAGCGTTTGCAGAATACGCAGATTCTGCCCGAACACCTGGTGTTGGGTATTTTGCGCTTGGCGGAAGGTCAGGCGTTTGACCTGCTGCGTAAGGCGGGATTGTCTGCCGAAGAAGCCAAAGGAAACCTCGACACCGCTTTGCAGCAGGAGCAACGGGACACCATCGAACCTATTACCCGAAGCGTGCAGGTAGAGAGTATTATGCGTATCGCCGAGGGGATCAGCCGTGAGTATAGGGCAGATGCGGTCGGCAGTGCTCATTTGCTGTTGGCTATTTTGCGCCACCGTATCAACCGTGCGGCACTCTATTTGGCAAATGCGTGGGGAATCACCTACGAACAAATAGTTGAACTCTATGCTCAGCCGCATGCTACCACTCAGTCCCCGTCTGCAGGAATGGGGCAGGGGAGTGATGTGGAGGATAGCAAGCCTCGTCGCTCGCAAACTAATGCGGGCAAGGTGGGGACAACCACCGCACTCGACAAGTACGGACACGACCTCACCAAGCAGGCGCAAGCGGGCAAACTCGACCCTGTGGTCGGGCGTGAGGTGGAGATAGAGCGCGTAGTGCAAATTTTGTCGCGTCGCAAGAAGAACAATCCGATCCTCATCGGCGAACCCGGTGTGGGTAAGTCGGCTATCGTGGAGGGATTGGCATTGCGTATCGTGGGCAATGAGGCGGGAGCCTTGGCGGGCAAGCGTATCATTACCCTCGACGTGGCTTCCATGGTGGCGGGTACCACCTATCGCGGACAGTTTGAGGAGCGTATGAAATCGGTATTGCAGGAGTTGCAGCGTCATCCGGAGGTGATACTTTTCATCGATGAGATTCATACGATTATCGGTGCAGGCAACGCGCAGGGCTCTCTTGACGCAGCCAATATCCTCAAACCCGCTCTGGCGCGGGGCGAAGTGCAATGCATCGGTGCTACCACCACCAACGAGTACCGCACCTCTATCGAGAAAGACGGGGCGTTGGAACGCCGTTTCCAGAAGGTCGTTGTCCGTCCTACTACCCCCGAAGAGACGCTCTCTATCCTCAATCGTTTGAGCGAGCATTACGCCGAATATCACCATGTTATCTATCCGGAAGAGACCCTGCAGGCGGCGGTTGGTTTGGCAGAACGATATATTACCGACCGCGCTTTCCCCGACAAAGCCATTGATGTGATGGACGAGGCGGGTGCACGGGCGCATGCGCGTGCCAAGGCGGTGGGCGATGAACCGCAGGAGCCCTATACCATTACCGTGGACGACATCGCCTCCGTGGTGTCTATGATGTCGGGCGTACCTGTTCAGCGTGTACAGAAAGCGGAAACGGAGCGGCTGCGTACGATGG
>USNU01000233.1 GCA_900556095.1 uncultured Bacteroidales bacterium
TATGTTCTCCGGTGGTGCATTCTCCAATGCATCAATCTTTGCGCTCGGTATTATGCCCTACATCTCTGCTTCTATCGTAATCCAACTGCTTACTATTGCAGTGCCTTATTTCCAGAAGATGCAGAAAGAGGGTGAGTCTGGACGTCAAAAAATGAACCAGATTACACGCTATCTGACCGTCGCTATCCTTCTGTTCCAGGGACCGAGTTATTTGGTTAACCTTTCGGTACAGATGGCACAAGCAGGTCAGTCGTTGGTTATCGGTTTCAACTGGTTTACGATTTCTTCTACTATCCTCCTCTGCGCAGGCTCTATGTTTGTGATGTGGTTGGGTGAACGCATTACTGATCGTGGTATAGGAAACGGTATTTCCTTTATCATCTTGATAGGTATCATTGCGCGTTTCCCGAGTGCCCTCATTCAGGAGTTCTCTAGTCGTCTGAACGATGCAGGTGGCGGTCTGATCGTCTTTATTGCGGAGATCGTAATTCTGCTCTTCGTATTTGCTTTTGCAATTATGCTGGTACAAGGCACACGTAAGATCCCTGTACAATATGCAAAACGTATCCAAGGTAATAAACAGTATGGTGGTGTGCGTCAGTACATTCCTCTCAAAGTGAATGCGGCTAACGTAATGCCTATCATCTTTGCTCAAGCAATTATGTTTATTCCTATCGCTATCGCCGGTTTCCGTGCTGACGGCAGCAATGCGTTTGTAAGAGCATTTATGGATAACAACGGCTTTTGGTACAATCTCGTTTTTGCTATCCTTATCATCGCTTTTACCTATTTCTACACCGCTATTATTATCAATCCTGTTCAGATGGCAGAGAACCTGAAACTGAACAACGGATTTATTCCTGGTGTAAAACCTGGTAAGAAGACGGCAGAGTATATTGATACAATTATGTCGCGTATCACCTTCCCGGGATCTGTTCTCCTTGCCATCATCGCAGTTTTGCCTGCTTTTGCTCGCCTGTTCGGCGTGAGCATGGGCTTTGCACAATTCTTTGGCGGTACATCGTTGCTGATTATGGTGGGTGTTATTCTTGATACCCTTCAGCAAATCGAGAGCCACCTGCTTATGCGCCACTACGACGGATTCTTTGAGTCCGGTATGCGTATAAAAGGTCGTTCGGGAGCAATGGCTTACTAATTTGATTTGGACTATTTAGGTAATCTTTTAAGATGATTTTCCTTAAGACGGATGAAGAAGTAGAACTCATGCGAGAGAGCAACATCTTGCTGGGAAAGACCTATGCCGAAGTGGCAAAGGCTATCCGGCCGGGTGTTTCTACTGCTCAATTGGACAAGATAGCCTACGAGTTTATTATGGATAATGGCGGTGTCCCCGCTTGTCTTGGCTACGAAGGCTATCCCGCTACTCTTTGTACTTCGGTCAATGAACAGGTTGTACATGGTATTCCTTCAGAAAAACAGATCCTCCAAGATGGAGATATCGTTTCTGTAGATTCAGTTGTATCTTTGAAGGGATATTGTTCGGATAGTGCTTACACCTTTCCGGTGGGAGACGTCGCTCCGGAGACGTTACAACTGATGCGCACTACCAAGGAAGCACTTTATCTCGGTATCGGTCAGGCCGTTACAGGACACCGGCTCGGAGATATTAGTGCTACAATCCAGGAGCATTGCGAACATGCAGGGTATTCTGTGGTTCGTGAGTTCGTGGGGCATGGTATAGGGCGCGAGATGCACGAGGAACCGGAAGTGTGCAACTATGGACGTCGTGGCAATGGTATCGTACTCAAGTCGGGGATGACTTTGGCTATTGAGCCTATGATTTGTCTCGGACGCCGTAATATCATTATTGAAGAAGATGGTTGGACGGCACGTACGGCTGACCGCAAGCCGGCAGCACACTACGAATTATCGGTTTGTGTGCGCAACGGCAAAGCGGATATCCTCTCTACGTTTGACTATATTAAGGAGGTCTTGGGAGACCGTTTTATTTAATCACTATTTAATCCAACGTTTTAGTATGGCAAAGCAAGATGCTATCGAAGTGGACGGCGTTATTACCGAGGCTCTCTCGAATGCGATGTTCCGCGTTCAACTCGAAAATGGTCCGCTTATTACGGCACATATCTCCGGCAAGATGCGTATGCACTACATCAAGATACTTGCAGGAGACCGTGTAAAAGTGGAAATGAGTCCTTATGATTTAACCAAAGGACGTATTTCGTTCCGTTATAAATAAAACTACAAAACTCTACAACAATGAAAGTTAGAGCATCTATCAAGAAGCGCAATGCTGACTGCAAGATTGTACGTCGCAAAGGCCACTTGTATGTAATTAACAAGAAAGACCCGAAGATGAAGATGCGTCAAGGATAAGCGCAGTCGGAATCCATAGGTCAAAGAACATCAGTTCTCTAAATTAAGAAACAATTAAAAACAAATTTATCCTTTAGTTTAAAATTATGGCTATAAGAATTGTCGGTGTAGATCTGCCGCAGAACAAATGCGGTGAAGTCGGTTTGACTTACATCTACGGAATAGGTCGTTCAAGCGCAAAGAAAATCCTGGCAGAGGCAGGCGTAGACCCAAGCATCAAGGTGCAGGATTGGACGGATGACCAAGCAGCTAAAATCCGTGAGATCATCGGTGCTAAGTACAAAGTAGAAGGTGATCTTCGTTCGGAAACTCAACTCAACATCAAACGTTTGATGGATATCGGTTGTTACCGTGGAGTTCGTCATCGTCTCGGTTTGCCTGTTCGTGGTCAATCGACGAAGAACAACGCTCGTACGCGCAAAGGTAAAAAGAAAACCGTTGCTAATAAGAAGAAGGCTACGAAGTAATCTTCTGTTTGGATTAGCAAGTTAAATCAACATAATATCTATCAAATTATGGCAAAGAAAGCAATTGCAGCTAAGAAGCGCGTTGTAAAGATTGACGGTGTCGGTCAACTGCACGTGATGTCTTCTTTCAACAATGTTATCGTTACTATTGCTAATGCGGATGGTCAGGTTATTTCGTGGTCGTCGGCAGGCAAGATGGGCTTCCGTGGCTCCAAAAAGAATACTCCTTATGCAGCACAGATGGCTGCACAAGATTGCGGCAAAGTCGCTTTCGACTTGGGACTCCGCAAAGTGAAAGCATACGTTAAAGGTCCGGGACAAGGGCGTGAGTCCGCAATCCGTGCTTGCGTAGCAGCAGGTATTGAGGTTACTGAGATTATCGACGTTACTCCTATGCCACACAACGGCTGTCGTCCTCCAAAACGTCGCCGTGTTT
>USNU01000234.1 GCA_900556095.1 uncultured Bacteroidales bacterium
TGGTTCGACAGGGTTGCACAGGCTGAACACTGCCAAGCCGTAGCGGTGGCACACCACCAAAACGACCAAGCCGAGACGCTGTTGCTCAATCTGCTGCGCGGTACAGGTATCCGCGGACTCTGCGGTATGCGACCCATTGCAGCCAATCCGCTGCACCCGGGGGGTGTAAAGATAATACGCCCGCTGCTCTGTACTACGCGCGACTACATAGAATACTACCTGCGAAGCAAACGCCACCTTGCGTGGGTGGTCGATTCTACCAATGCTGACACCGCCATTGCACGAAATGCTATACGGGCGCAGTTGGCACAATGCAGCAAAGCCGAAATTGAAAACATTGCACAAACGGCGGAGCGTATGCAAGGCTATGCCGACTGGTTGGAGCGGAAAGATACGCGTAAGGCAGGTATTGCCAAACTATATGAGCAAATGCGGCAGTACGGTTTCCCGGAAATAGAGAAGATGTACGATGCTTTGCAGCGCGGAGAAGGGGGGAAGATATTCTACGCACCGGAGTATGCAGCAACTATCAAACACCACCAATTCGTCATCACGAAACGCCCTGAACCGTTGCGATTCGGTATTGTCGGTTATCCGTTGGAACATAGTTTCTCCGCACGCTATTTTGCGGACAAGTTCCGACGCGGGCATATACGCGGAGAGTACCGTCTCTACCCTATCGAACCTAACAGTTTTACAGAAGAGACCATTTGTCCGTTGCTTGATACATTGGACGGAATGAACGTTACCTTTCCCTACAAGGAAAAGATTATTCCGTATCTCGACCGGTTGGACGACACTGCACAGAGTATCGGTGCGGTAAATGTGATATGCAAGCGTGTGGGATACAACACGGATTGTATCGGGTTTGTAGAGGCATTGCGACCGTTGTTGCTACCGGCAGACCGGCAAGCCCTTGTACTCGGTACCGGCGGAGCGGCAAAAGCAGTGCTGTACGGACTGAAGCAACTCGGTATCACACCTACACTCGTCAGCCGTACACCCAAAGCAGGACAACTGACCTACACACAATTAGACAAGAAAACTATGCTGCAGCATACGCTTGTCATCAATTGTACGCCATTGGGTATGTTGCCCGATGTAAACACCTGTCCGACCATACCGTATGACCTGCTGACCCCTGCGCATCTGCTGTTCGATTGCGTCTATAACCCCGCCGAAACACTCTTTCTGCGCAAGGGACGAGAACACGGCACACGCACCAGCAACGGTCTGCAAATGCTCTACGGACAAGCCGAAGCGGCGTGGCACATCTGGAATAATTTGTAATGTGTAATTAACGTTTTATCATCATCACTATGAAACGACTGACAATAGCAATTTTCGGGCTGTGCCTGACCATTGCGGCAAGTGCACAGATTGTGCAGGAGAACGAATTGGCATTGGTCTATTATATGCCTGAAAACCAACTTGTTTTTGACATCGAATACACAGAGGAAACCTTAGAGGAAGGTCCGTTCTTTCTCTTTGCAGAGAAATATCTCGGCACGGAAGATGTGATTCAGGAGAATCGGACAATATATCATTTGACGGGTGTGCAGGCACATCTTGTAACGCATCCCGACTATACACGCGCCTACAAGGTTGTACCCGAAAAAGGTATGCAGACCCAGTTGCTCTCGTTGAGCAAAGACGGACTGCTCTATGGCTATAATGTATGTCCGCCGGAGAAGAAACCGCGCAAACAGGACGGCAAAGAGGAAAAAATACGTGTAGCCCGCCCAGATGTAATGCCCCTTTTGGAGGAGCAGATTGCCGCCCCTACTCTGCAGCAGAAAGCCGAGGGGGCTGCCAAACAGATTTATCGTATTCGCGAGACACGTATGTATATACTCGGTGGAGAGATAGACCATGCGCCGGCAGACGGCAGAGCGATGGAGTTGGTACTCCGGGAATTAGACCGGCAAGAGCGACAACTGACTGAGTTGTTTACCGGCAAGAGCAGCATCAAGCGTATGCACAAAACCGTAACATATATCCCTTCCAAGAGCGAGGAATATGCCCTGCTCTATTTCTCGGAAGACAATGGTATTACCACAGACGAAGACGCAAGCGGCAGTCCGTTGCTGCTTACCATCGTAGCACACAAGCAGGTAAAAAGTGCGGCAGCAGAGCAGGGAAAGAAAGCCCCACAACCTTCGCAATTATACTACAACCTTCCGGGGTCGGCAGACTACGCTGTTACCTACGGAGATGTTGTTCTTGTCGAGCGTACCATGCCTGTTGCACAGTTTGGTATAGCCGTTCCGTTGGCGCACGATCTGTTTACCGGTACTGCATTGCCCGAGATTTATCTCAATGTACAGACGGGCAATATACAGTCTATACGCCTGCAAAAATAAGTTAATATCCCGATTGGGTATCTTTGTCAGGATGATGTCAGGTAGATACCATGTGGATAGCAGGTGTTTGAGCCTTTGGAAACGGTGTATTTTGTAACATTATTTTAGATTATTCGGTATGATTTTTAGGAAATTATTGCTTGTCTTTGGGCTTGTATGCACTATGTACGGAGCGTATGCACAAGAATTGAACTGCACCGTTACCGTCAATTCAGACCAGGTGCCGGGCAGCAACAAGTCGGTTTTCAATACCCTGCAATCGTCCATTGAGGAGTATATCAACCAAAACCGCTGGACGAATATGACGTTTGCCACACGGGAGAAGATTGACTGCAGTATGATGATTATCGTCAAAGCCGTAGCCGACAATCTGTACACTTGCGAAATGCAGTTGCAGAGTCGTCGCCCTGTATATAACACATCTTACACCACGCCGCTCATCAACTTCAAAGACAACAATTTCAACTTCACCTACCAGGAGTTCGAGCGTATCGAATACCAACAAAATCAGTTCACCACCAACCTCACAGCAATGTTGGCGTACTATTGTTACTTGGTTATCGGATACGATATGGACTCCTACTCACGCCTTGGCGGAACACCTTATTTTCAAGTCTGTGAAGACATCGTATCCGCTTGCCAGTCTGCCTCTATGGAGAGTCTTGAGCAAAAAGGATGGCAGGCTTTCGACAGCAACCGCAACCGCTATGCCCTCATCAACAACCTGATGGATGAGGCATTTCGCAAATACCGCGAATATCTCTACGAATACCATCGTCTCGGCTTGGATGAGATGCAAGCCAATGTGGCTAACGGCCGCGCACGCATTGCCAATGGAATAGGTGTGCTGCGTGATGCCAACCGCGCACGCCCCGCTACGTATGTCATCAATAC
>USNU01000235.1 GCA_900556095.1 uncultured Bacteroidales bacterium
GTGCCGCTATGGTGGCTAACTCTTTGCCCTCCAATCCGCATCGTTGATAGCGTTCTTGCAGGCTGTGTTGCCATTGCTTGGGCGAAAACCTTTGCGGCGTACTGTGTCCGATATACTGCCATTGGTTGTGCCATACGATGCCTGTCCCCGCTATACCTTGTTGTCGCAGATAAGTACCATAGTCGAACCTGCCTAACCGCTCACCCCGTTGTATCCGGGTGCGCACCAGGAGCGTATCGCCCATAGTTGGCATTGGACGGGTGCTGTCTGGCTGTATGTAGAGATAGACTTTACTTGGTGCCGTGTGTGTCATAGAATCCACCACTGCCAATACTTCTGCTGTATAGCGGATTGTCTTTTGCCGTGGAGTGGGGTAGTCTTGTATGGCGACCTGGAAAATGAGGGTGCTGTCTATATATGGCACATCTGTATCGTGCAACAAATCAACGGGAAAGCGGGTGTAATAGCAAAGCAAAATCACTGCTACTAAAGGCAGTAGCAGCACCACCATCGGTCGCCCTCTAAACCACTCTTTCCAATCCCGTTCCAAATTCCTACTATCAAATCTCCAACTTCTAACAGCGCAGCGGTCTAACTTCTATTCTCCTTTCATCAATCGAATGGCCCTCTCGGGGTCTTTGGCGTGGAATACGGCACTGCCCGCTACCAGCACATCAGCCCCCGCCTCAAAGACACCGGAGGCATTCTTGGTATTGATTCCGCCATCTACTTCGATAAGTGTCTTCAGTCCGCGGCGGGTAATCTCCTCTCGCACGTAGCGCACACGTTCCAATGTCTCGGGGATGAAGTTTTGTCCGCCGAATCCCGCATAAACAGACATGAGCAACACCATATCCACCTTGTCCAAATAGGGATCGAGGCGGTGTACGTCTATATCGGGATTGATAGTCAGGCACGTACGTACACCTTTGACCTTTATCATATTGAGTATCGGCATCGGGTCTTCTACCGCTTCAAGGTGAAAACCGACGCTGTACGCCCCCGCATCGCAAAAACGCTCCACGTATTTCTCCGGGTGGACAATCATCAGATGCACATCAAGCGGTTTGGTGCAGTACTTTTTCATCGGTACCATCAGCGGAAAACCGAACGAGATATTCGGTACGAATGTCCCGTCCATCACATCCACATGCAACCAGTCCGCTTCGCTGCGGTTGATCATTTCGAGGTCTTTTCTCAGGTCGCCGAAGTCTGCCGACAACACTGATGGTGCAATCATTTTCATATCTGTCAGTATTTTGTTGCTTGCAAAGATAAGGATTTATTTGCACTCGTGCAAATAAATAACTTCAAAATTTGCCTCTTTAACCTAAAAACGGACAAAACAGGGACTGCCCGACGACACTTGTCAGACAGTCCCCGATGGTACCAACCGCAATCGGTTAGATTGCGTTCACAAACTTAACCAATGCATCGCGGTCTTTTTTTGACAAATTATAAAATGCCTTTGCCGACTCCAATGCATCGCTCTCCTCGCTGTAGCCGTGCCACATAATGGCCTCTACTACGTTGCGGGCACGTGTATCGTGCATACGTGCTTCGTACGCATCGCCTGTGATTTTCTGGTGCAAACCGCGGCCCCATAGTGGAGTGGTGCGGCACCAACCGGTACGGATATCTTTCTCCATACAGAGTTTGTGCTGTACAAAGTCGGTGTAGGGCCAGATGGTCTGGTATGGATAACGCGGCATATCGTTGTTGCGGGTGAAGAACTTGTTCGGGTCTTGTATGTAGTCTGCGCCCGTTGTCCACGACGGACGGTGACATTCGGCGCAACCGATCTGTGTAAATAGTTCGCGTCCGCGCAGTACCTCCTTGTCCTTCACGTTGCGGGCTGCAGGTACTGCCAAACCGCGATGCCAAACCATGAAGTCTGAGTACTCGTCGTCCGACATCTCCACAGGCAGGTCGGTGCTGGTCAGATAGTTGTAGATGTTCTGCTCTACGTTGTCGGTGAACCACTCGGCATGCTCATGTTTCGGGTCGATTCTCTCAATGTAAGCGGGGAAACCGGCTTGTACATCGGGGTCTTTCGACGAGATGGTGGCGTAGTTCTTGCCTGCAAGGTCTAAGTAGTGGTAGCGGCGGTCGGAGCGGGTTACGTTGGTGATGTTCCAGATAGCGTTGGCACCGGCTGCGTCAAGCAGCGGACCGCGCGACATGGCGTAGGTATAGCGGCGTACGTATTTCGTGCCGTCGCCCTGCTTCGAGTTCGAGTAGTAAGCACCCTCTTTCCAGTTACCGCCCTCGAACCATGCGCTCTTCCAGTGCTTGAGGTAACCTTTGTTGTAAGCCTGCTCCTCGCGAACCCATTGTGCGGTGATAGAGTCATCGGGGATAGCATCGGTCAGACCGGTACCGAAGATACCTATCGTGTTCTCGAGCCGTACCTCATACTCTCCCAGGTCAAGTTGGTCAGCACCGTAGATAGCACTCTCGGGCATACTTACTTCGGGGTAACGCAGTTCGAAAGGCTCGCCGTCGGCAAACGCCATCTTGTTGCCGCTGGCGGCGCACGTGCTGACGGTCTTCCACGTTACGTTGATTTGGCTCTCGTCTATCGGAGCCTTAAACGGTGCTACGGCGTGTAGTTGCGGCATACCTGCCACCCAGGTCTTGTAGTTCTCGGTGGCGGGATCGAAGATAACAAGCAGCGTACCATTGCCAATCTCGGTGGTATTGTACGTACCCTCATCTACACTCTTGCCATGCCCGTAACTCGGGTGGCAGTGCAAGCACGAACTGCGTACATACACTGGACCGAGTCCGCTGCGTGTACCCGTCGCATTGCTCACAAATTGTTTCTCGAACAATGCCTCGCCTGCTTTGAATGCCTCCATCCAATGTCCGTCCTCTACCGATGGAGTCGGCTGCTCGTATGCGTTGGCTGTGGATAGAAAAGATGTACCGAGTTGTCCGCCCGTGTAGTACCAATCCGGAAGTTCGGTGTCTTTGTTGGTGGGCTCGTCTTGACCACCCTGTTCAATATGGCAACTTGCCAGCGCAAAAACGCTGACAAGCATACCCGTCATAAAATAAGAACGTTTCATATCATTCATAATTCATAATTATCTTTACTCCTTATTCCTTACTCTTTATTCCTAATTCATAATTAGTTCTGCTCGCTCAGTTTGGCGTTTACTTTGTTCAGTACGTCCACAAGGTCTGTACCTACCACCTTCACGGCGTTGCTAGCCTCAGAACTCTTGGCATTGGAGGCAAACGGCTCTGCAA
>USNU01000236.1 GCA_900556095.1 uncultured Bacteroidales bacterium
TCCACAGCCGCAGCACAGTCGCTCAAGGTAACGGTGATATTCTTCACGCCCAGCGGGGTCAGGTCGCCCGTGGTGGTGATATTGAGCCCTAATAGCGCAGCACTCTTCTGTCCGCGCGTCAAGGCATCCTGCGAGAGTGCGGTCAGTGTGGTAGCATCAATAGCCATCGGTTTGGGCAAGTACTCGCTTACGGTGGCTTTCCAACCCTTACCTGCACCTACATACGTAGAGTATCCGGTATTGGCATTAAAGACAATAGTCAGCGAGCCGTCCTCAGCAGTAGAGCGGACTAAACCCGGCCCCGTAGCACAGTTGTCTTTGTCGGCCTCCCAAAGCAGTGCGCCCGAGGTGCCCTGTCCCGCATAAATGCGGAAAGTGGCTTTGGAATAACTGTTGTACGATACGGCAAAGTCAGTAAAGTCCATCTGAATAACCATTCCCTCTGTAGTCGGAACGAAAGTAGTCTGTTGGTTGCACTCTTCTGCCTGGTAACTGGTAGAATAAGCATTCTGCGGCGTATGCGTAAATATCCACTCACTATATACATAAATGGTTTTCTCTCCGCAAACCGAATAGTATGTATTGTCGATGGTCAGCACATCTGCCGAGTTGCTGAAGGCTTTGTATGATGTATTGTTTGAGAAGTCTGCCTGCGTGATGTTGGCAGCAATGGTTTGTCCGTTCTGTACATTGCAAGCCACGTCATAGGTCAGGAAGAAATAGTTCTCTCCCTCGGTGAGCGATATGCCGCTTGCGGGGATAGTGAACTCGTTGGCTGTAACGGCTACTTTGCCTACCTTTTGCGTGGTAGCAAAAGCATTGGAAACACCTGTAAAATAGAGTGTTGCACTATCAATACGCTCATAGGTATTGCCCGTATTGAAGTGGAACAGGGTCGGTTGCAAAGCCGGCTCAGTATTCTCGGTAGTGAGGCAGAAACGCATTGCCTGTACGCCTGCAGCACAACCTGCCACCTTGCCGATTTGTTTGGTTACCGACGACGATGCCATTGTCATCTGTACGGCACTGAACTCGCTCACCACAGCCTCGAAACCGGAACCTTGCACGTAACTACCCGGTGTTTTGCTATACAAATATACCGTCATCGCGCCATCATCCGAGGTACTTTTCAAAGTCAAGTTATCGATTTTACTATCCTTGACATTGTACAACAGATTTGCTTCGTCAACGGTCTTGCCATTGTAGAATTTCAAAACATCAGAGTTGGACGCTATAGATGCTATAAAAATATGAATATCATGCAAGTCTATCTGCACTTTCTTGCCTTCAGTAGCAGGAATAAAGGTAATATATCCACTAAAGTTATTGCTGATTTTGCCGTCCACACCGCCGTCGTCATAGAAAGGCATATCACCGCTTACATACACGGTGAGGTGCGAACCGTTTACCATACGCACTTCTGTTACTTTCTGTTCCTTGGCTGTAGCGGCGGTCTTAAAGCCGTTCTTGGTAGTCAAGCCTGTAATGGTGAGTGTAGAAGTGGCACCGATAGTCGTCTTGCTTAGCATATCGCCTGCAAGGCAGAAATTATTAGTACCTGCGTCAAGAACTTGGTTGCAAGTGAGTGTATAGATGTTGCCACTCTTGGTAATAGTGCCTTCAATAGGAGTAAGTCCGGCAACAGAAGCCTTATCAGTTTGATATAGGCGCAGTTGGTTGGCATCAAATACATTGCCACTGAGCATGAAACTGATACTTGTCAGATAGTCCGGGTCGCCCAATCCCTCAGTAAGGATACGTATGCCGCCCATATTGATATTCTGTTCGCCTACATACAACTCACTGCGAGTATTGGTGTAGTCGGCTGTTGCCGATTTCACCTCCATGGGATTGCTGCTGACAGTGGTAACCGTAGCCTTCCAACCTTGTTCTTTGTCGTAATCGGTTTCATAAGCACAAACACAGCAAGACAATGCCCCTGTGGCATCAGATGACATATAAATCTTATTGGTATAGGTGCCACTTGATAGTTCTTCCAAAGTCTTTTTTGTCGTAGGGAAGGGCGTATCAAGATACTTGCCGTATGTAACCGAAGTGGTATCAAATACACCATTATAGATTTTCAATGAAGCAACAGATTCATAGTCATCACCTGCCATTTTGACCTTTTCAAAGACAATCTTTACTTTCTCACCTTCTTTTGCAGGTTTGAAGATGGTAGTAGCGAAAGTCTCGAACTGCCAACCTGTGGCATCTTCACCCTTATAGTGTCCTGTATAGTCGTAGAAAGAAACGGTTTGCCCCGACTGTACGGTAACCACCTGTTTGCCCCATTGCGGTTGCTTGACATCAATATCCTCTACAGCAGGAGCAGCCTCTATCACGCTCACTATGGCTTTCCAACCGGTAGCATTAGTGAGACAATCATACGCATGGAAGCAGCAAGAGAGTGCTCCGGTAGCATCCGTGGAAGTATAGACTTTGTTGGTAAATTTGTCTGCCAACGTGTCTAACAACTGCGTATTGTTTGGAAACATAATTTCTGCTTTGCCGAACTTTGGATAAGTTACACTATTGACATCAAATACACCATTGTACACTTTGAGTGTAGCAATATTATATGCCCAATCTTCATCCCATTCGTCCCAATCTTTGTAAGTCTTGTGCAGACCTACTTCCTCAAAAGTAATGGTAACTTTGTCTCCCTCTTGAGCGGGCTTAAAGATGGTGGTAGCAAAGGCATAGCCCGTACCTATGTCTCCCGTGCCGTTATAATCATAGTAGGTAATGGGTTTACCTCTTTCTACGGTCACTTCTTCGTGACCAAATTGGAGCATGTTCTTGTCTTCCGCACTTGCCCCAAGCGGGATGAGGGTCAGCAGACCCAGCAATCCTAATAAAAAGAATCTCTTTTTCATGTTTATTTTAGTTAGTTTATTTTATATACTTGCCCACAAAGAAAGCCGCCTGACTTTCATCAAACGGCTCTATAATCAACAGGGAACATACCATTCCCTGGTTTATGCATTGTGCATCGACTTTGTCCTTTGCTCTTGACCACGAGAGCCGTTTCAGACTACGATACGGCAGGTCTTCTGACTCGTTCCGTCTGCGACGCCTTCCCGACCCGGAAGTCAGTGGCAAGAGAGTGTCGCACACGTTCGCTCCCCCGAAGAGGGAAGCAGGAACATACAGCAGCGGGAACTGTTCGGGATTCACACCCGATTCCCATTTGATCCCCTCGGTCGGCGCCTTGCGGCGGGCTTCGGAGAACCGTTGCAGA
>USNU01000237.1 GCA_900556095.1 uncultured Bacteroidales bacterium
GTACCAAATATGGGTAGCACCCAAGTCAATAATTGACTTGAGTGCTTTAGGCGTTATATCCGCAAATTTACCACAACCATTCTCGGCGCGTGTACCATTATGTTTACGCGTTTCGTTATAGTTACCGAAAAGTCGGGGCAATAATTGATAGATAATCGGTTTCACGTTTTTCGATTTTTTGTTAATACTACTTTTACATCAGTTCGCCGGTACAGGATATTCCCCTACAAGCAACGCACAACAGAGTGTCGGTTGTTTTTCCGAAAGACCAAAGTTTTATGGATTTCTGTTTATATAAACCCATACCACATATAGCGAATTGCATGCCAAAGTATCTGCACACAACACTTAAAAAGTCAAATAGTTCGTGTTTTGCGAACAATTACACATTAAGCATTATGCCTTTTGTGCATTAAATCAATGCTTGCGTATCGCTGGCAATCATCAACTCCTCGTCAGTCGGAATAACGCAGATTGTCACCTTGCTCTCGGGAGTAGAGATGACCGCCTCGTCACCGTGGATACCCGCATTTTTCCGCTCGTCCAATTCCGCGCCGAGATATGTAAAACCCTTGGCAATCTCGCCACGGATATATGCATCATTTTCGCCGATACCGCCCGTAAAGACAATTATATCCACGCCATTCATGGCAGCAGCATACGCACCGATGTATTTTTTCACGCGATAGATAAACATCTTGCGAGCAAGGTCGGCACGCTCATTGCCAGCCTTGATTGCAGCATCAATATCGCGGGCATCGCTCGACACTCCACTTACACCAAGCAAACCCGATTTTTTATTTACCAACGTATTAAACTCTGTGGTCGTCAAGTGCTCCTTATCCATAATATATGTAGCAGCACCAAGGTCGAGGTCGCCTGCACGAGTACCCATCATCAACCCTTCCACCGGAGTCAAACCCATTGACGTATCTACCGACTTGCCATCCATTACCGCAGCACACGATCCACCATTGCCGATATGTGCAGTGACGATTTTCTTACCTGCGGGGTTCACCCCGAGATACTCGCACACACGTGCTGACACATAGCGATGACTCGTTCCATGGAAACCATAGCGGCGAATGGCATATTCCTTATACAATTCGTATGGTAATGCATACATATAGGCATAGTCGGGCATCGTCTGATGAAAAGCCGTATCAAACACAGCCACTTGCGGAACACCCGGCAATGTTTTTTCGATAGCTTCAATACCCTTTAAGTTAGCAGGGTTATGCAGCGGAGCCAACTCGGCGCACCTGATAATCATATCCTTCACCTCTGAGGTGATCAATACCGACTTATTAAATTTCTCGCCGCCGTGTACCACACGGTGTCCTACAGCCTCAATCTCTTTCAGGTCTTTAATGCAACCGATTTTTTCATCCACCAATGTATTGAGAATTAACTGGATACCCACTGTATGCTCGGGCATTGTCTTCTCGATTTTAACCTTCTCACCATTGGGCAGTTTTACCAGCAGAAAAGAGTCCGGCAAACCGATTTTCTCCACACCGCCCTGTGCCATCACGGTCTTGCTCTCCATATTGAAGAGTTTATACTTTATACTACTGCTACCGCAGTTCAAAACCAAGATCTTCATATTCTTTGTATTTATGATTTTATGGAAATTAATGCTAAAAGAGGTCGTCTGTCTCCAAGACGACCTCCTTTATACCTTATTTTATAGCCTGGTTGGCAGTAATGACCACCATTTGTACAATATCCTGTACTTTGCAACCGCGGCTCAAGTCGTTTACCGGAGCGGCAATACCCTGTAGGATAGGACCTACAGCATCTGCACCCGAGAAACGCTCTACCAACTTATACCCGATATTACCGGCCTGCAGGTCAGGAAATACCAATACGTTTGCCTTACCAGCAACGGGTGACCCCGGTGCTTTCGTTGCAGCCACGCGTTCTACCAAAGCCGCGTCTGCTTGCAGTTCGCCGTCTATATCCAACTCCGGTGCCAACTCTTTGGCAATACGGGTAGCCTCCGTTACTTTGTCCACCAATTCATGCTTTGCTGAGCCCTTGGTTGAGAACGACAGCATAGCCACTTTCGGCTCAAAACCACCCAATGTACGTGCTGTTTCTGCAGTAGAAATAGCAATTTGTGCCAATTGTTGTGCATCAGGATTCGGATTTACTGCACAATCAGCGAATACCAAAAATCCGTTTTCGCCCAACTGTTTAGCAGGCGTAAACATCAAGAACGCACCCGATACAATCGAGACACCCGGTTTGGTCTTCAGTATCTGGAAAGCAGGACGAATCGTATCTGCCGTTGTTCCGCGTGCACCTGCCAATTCGCCGTCTGCATCGCCGTTCTTAATCATCAGGCAACCGAGATACAAAGGATCTTGTGCTTTCTTGGCCGCATCCTCGGGTGTCATACCTTTTGCCTTGCGCAGTTCGTAAAGCAGATTGGCATACACAGGCATTTTCTCATCGTGCAGAGGGTCAATGATTATCGCATTCTTGATATACTCATACCCATTTTCCTCTGCCATTTTATGAATGGTTCCCGGATTACCAATCAAAATCAAATTGGCAATTCTGTCTTTCAGAATAATGTTTGCTGCTTCAAGAGTACGCGGTTCGTCGCCTTCCGGCAATACGATACGTTGCAGATTTGCCTGCGCACGCTCACGCATTTGTTGTAGAATGTCCATAGTAGTATATATAATATTGTGTTATGTTTCTTGCTGCGCCGGAAAAAGATTTTGTTATAAAAAGTTCAATACCCGCCACTTCCTTTATGCAAAAACGTATTTCATTGTATTTACATAAAAAGGACGCAGAGCAGAAAGGACATAAAAAACAGACTTTTCCTATACGGTTTTTATGCAGTTCCAATAGTGCATACAATATTAATGCATAATCAAAGCATTTTTCTCATCCTAATGGTGCTGCAAAATTAAGAAATTATCAGCAATTATGCAATATCAAACTATAAAATTGAAGATTTTTACACTTTTTCTTTGCCAATCAAAAAAAAAGCAGTAATTTTGCGGACCGAATCGGAGCAATTCATTTATTTATATTTGGTATGTACAAGCGTTTTTTTATTACATTATTCTTAGCAGGTGCGTTTGTGTTAAGCGTTAATGCACAGCGTAGTAGCGATATTAAGGGTGCACATCCGTGGAAAACGAGTGAAAACAAGCAGATTGCTACCGATTATAGTCATTGGTCTTTGATATTCAATGCGGGATTCAACTCGTTTGA
>USNU01000238.1 GCA_900556095.1 uncultured Bacteroidales bacterium
ACAGTTGCCACCGGCAGCCAGTGCTTTGACGATGTCGCCCGAATAGCGCAAACCACCGTCGGCAATGACGGGAACGCCTGTTCCGGCAACGGCTGTGGAACAATCGTAGATAGCAGAGAGTTGGGGAACACCCACGCCCGCGATGATACGCGTGGTGCAGATAGACCCCGGTCCGATACCCACCTTGATACCATCGGCACCGTTCTCCACCAGATATTTTGCCGCCTCGGCTGTGGCGATATTGCCTACCACCACATCAAGGTCCGGGTATTTGGTTTTGATAGTGCGCAATGCACCCACGATATTCTTGGAGTGTCCGTGTGCGGAATCCAAGACGATAGCGTCCACGCCCTCGGCAACGAGTGCGTCCACACGGTCCATAAAATCGGCAGTGATACCCACACCTGCGGCACAACGGAGACGACCATTGGCGTCCTTGCAAGCGTTGGGGAAATCTTTGAGTTTGGTGATGTCTTTGTAGGTAACGAGTCCGCGCAGATGTCCCTCTTTGTCCACTACAGGGAGTTTCTCTACACGATGCGCCTGCAATGCCTGCATGACCACATCGGTAGAAGTGGATTCGATGGTGATGAGGTTGTCTTTGGTCATCACTTCCTCGATACGACGGGACATATTCTGCTCAAAACGCAGGTCGCGGTTGGTAACAATTCCCACCAAAAAGTTGTCCTTGTCCACCACGGGAATACCTCCGATATGGTTGTCGTGCATCATCCGGAGCGCGTCGCCCACCGTCTTATCGCCCGTGATAGTGATAGGGTCTGAGATAAGTCCGTTCTCCGAACGCTTCACACGACGCACCTCCGCCGCCTGTTGCGCGATGGGCATATTCTTGTGGATGACTCCGATACCTCCCTCGCGTGCGACGGCAATCGCCATGGTGGACTCGGTTACGGTATCCATAGCCGCTGAAACCACAGGGATATTCAGCGAGATGTGGCGCGAGAATTGACCACAGAGAGACACCTCGCGAGGCAATACCCCACTATAGGCTGGCACGAGAAGGACATCGTCAAAAGTGAGACCTTCTTGAAGAACTCTATCAGTTAGCAAAGACATATTTGTGTAAGTTTATTTGTTTATTCGTTAATTAGTTTACTATTTATCAAGCAGTTGTGTGGTTATCCGTTATTCGGAACACGCTTGGCGTCCTATCCAGAAACGGCGCACCCCCGTCCTATCCCCGACCCTATCAAATAAGGTGGTCGCAGTAGAAGCAACGTGTGTTGCCCTCGGCGTCGATGTACACTTGGTGTGGCACAGGCTCGGTGGTAACGATACAGCGGTCGTTGTGGCACAAAGTGTCAGAGAGGTGTGTCTCGGGGTGCGGCAGTTGTTCGCCTTTCCACTGCAATAACGTGTAAATCAGCGACATACGCACATACTTACCATTCTCCACCTGACGGAAATAAGCGGCACGCGGGTCGTCGTCCACCTCAACGGTTATCTCATTCACACGCGGAAGCGGGTGCAACACTATCATATCCGGCTTGGCGAGTGCCATCTTCGCCGTATCGAGAATAAAGGAGTCCTTGAGCCGCTCATACTCGTCAAGGTCGGCAAAACGCTCCTGTTGCACGCGGGTCATATACAACACGTCCACCATCGGCATTGCCTCTTCCAGGGTATGCACCTCGGTGTAGTTGTCGCCCAACTCGGCTTTCATATAGTCCGGTAGGCATAGTTCTTGGGGCGAGATAAGCACGAAATGTGTCCCCTCGTAGCGGCGCATCGCCTTGATGAGCGAATGGACGGTACGACCGTACTTGAGGTCGCCGCACAGACCGATGGTCAGGTGGTCGAAACGACCGAGTTCGCGACGGATAGTAAGCAAGTCGGTCATCGTTTGCGTGGGGTGAGAGTGTCCGCCGTCGCCTGCGTTGATGACAGGAATACGGCTGAACTCGCTTGCCACACGCGGGGCACCCTCTTTGTAGTGGCGCATGGCGATGATGTCGGCAAACGACGAGATGACGCGCACGGTGTCCGCCACGGTCTCACCTTTGCTCACCGAACTTGACTTGGCATCGGAGAACCCCAATACGTTACCGCCAAGTTCCATCATAGCGGCAGTGAAACTGAGTCGGGTACGGGTACTCGGCTCGTAAAAGAGTGTTGCTAATTTCTTGCCACGACAAGAATCAGCATATTTGGCAGGGTTGGCGATGATGTCCAACGCGCGATCGATGATGAGGTCAATCTCCGCTGTAGTTAAATCGGTTGGGTCTAAAAGATGACGCATATTGTTATAAACTATTAAAATCCAATGTATATCTTTTCCTTAGAAAAGTCAGGTGGATGTCAGGTGGATAGCAGGTTTTTACCCTGCATATCAATTGTTAATTTTTCATCCAACTCTCGTCGCTCGGGTTGTTGCGGAATTGAATCAGACGTGCCTTGTCCTCGTCTTTGATATAGCCCTCTTGTGCTGCTACTTCCACCAAGGTGTCGAGACAGGAGAGACTATGGTTCTCCACATGCGCCTCTGCCAGACGGTCAAGTCCTTTTTGCATACCATAGGTGAAGATAGACACCACGCCCAACACATCAGCACCTGCCTCGCGAAGCACATTTACCACCTCGATACAACTGCCGGCGGTGGAAATCAAATCCTCCACCACTACCACTTTCTGTCCGGGGAGCAGACGCCCCTCAATCTGGTTTTGGCGACCATGGTCTTTTGCACCCGAGCGTACATAGCCCATCGGCAGATTGAGTTTGGTTGCCGTGATGGCAGCGTGCGCAATACCTGCCGTAGATGTACCCATAAGTACCTCTGCTTCAGGGTAATAAGCGCGGATTGTTTCTGCCAGACCATTCTCCACATCCTCGCGCACGGCGCAGTCGGAGAGGGTCAGACGATTGTCGCAATAGATAGGACTTTTGATACCGCTCGCCCATGTGAACGGTTCGTCGGGGCGCAAAAACACAGCCTGTATCTTCAGCAAATCTTTGGCTATTTGTTCATTCAGTTTCATATCATTCATAATTTTCTATTCATATTTATGATTAGCCGAGAAACTCACGGCAGCAGCGACGATAGGCTGCAACGGGGTCTTCGGCAGCAGTAATGGGACGACCGACAACGATATAGTCGGAACCAATCTCTTTGGCGCGCTCCGGTGTGGTGATACGCACTTGGTCGCCCGCCTGCCCGTCAGCAAAACGGATACCCG
>USNU01000239.1 GCA_900556095.1 uncultured Bacteroidales bacterium
TGACACTGCGATAACCACTGCGGGGCACTCGCCGTTACGTCCGTACACAGCCTGCAAGAGGTCGGTTTGCTCGGTTTTGGTAGGCAGACCTGTAGAAGGGCCACCACGCTGTACGTCAATTACAACCAATGGAAGTTCAGCCATAACAGCCAGACCTACCGCCTCCGATTTGAGGGAGAGACCGGGTCCGGAAGTGGAAGTACAAGCCAAGTCTCCTGCGAAAGCAGCACCGACAGCCGTACATACACCGGCAATTTCATCCTCTGCCTGTACCACCATAACGCCCATATCCTTGCGACCTGCCAACTCGTGCATGATGTCGGTAGCAGGAGTGATAGGATACGAACCAAGGAAGAGACGCTTGCCACAACGTTGTGCGGCAGCAATCAGACCCCATGCCGTTGCTTTGTTACCGGCAATAGAGGTGTAAGTACCATGCTCCGCCGGTTTCGCGTCAGCAGGTTCCACCATATGTATCTGTGAGATAGAAAGTGCGAGGTTTTGACCGTAGTTGAAACCATCCACCAGCACTTTGGTGTTCGGTGCAATAAGAGCAGGTTTCTTTTTGAACTTACCTTCGAGGAAATGAATTGCCTTGTCGATAGGTCTGTCGAAGAGCCAACAAACTACGCCAAGTGCGAACATATTACGCGATTTGAGAATCGACTTGTTGTCCATACCGGAGTCTTTGAGGGACTCTTTGGTCAAGGTTGTCAGATTAACCGGCACAACCTGTACAGAATCCGGAATAGCCAATTCCGTGAACGGATTATCCGTTTTGTACAAGGCTTTTTCAAGGTCTTTGTCGGTGAAGGCGTCCATATCAACCAACACCACAGCGTGCTTGCCGTACATAGAATCTGCCTCGTTGTACACGGCTCCGGGTTGATTGAACTTGGAACCTAACGTGCAGACTTTCAATGCCGCAGCATTCATTGCGACGATGACATCCGCTTTATCACCCGGCGTATGAACGCCATAACCCAAATTGACTTGGAAACCAGATACACCACCCAGTGTACCTTGCGGGGCGCGAATCTCCGCGGGGAAGTCAGGCAAGGTAGAAATCTCATTACCGAGAACCGCACTCAACGAGGAGAACATTGTCCCCGTGAGTTGCATACCGTCGCCCGAGTCGCCACAAAAGCGCACTACAACATTTTGTTTTTGCATATTGTATTTTTTTATTTAAGGTTTGTGCACCAAAACACCGCGCAAAGGTACACAAAATATACAACACGTACAACACAAATGGGTGAAAAAGCGGTTTTTTATACAATATAAAGCGTTCTTCCCTCTTTTCTATTCTATAAGCGGTATAGGATAACCAGGATCAGGGAATAAAGACATACTTACTCCCTTCTCTTATATAAGGAATAGCCGGTTGGGGTTCTGCAATAGGGTGACCCAAAAGGTCATAAGTGGCATGGACAGAAGTATGACCGATGTAGGGAATGCCCATACTCTCGAGAAGAAAGGGCTGCTTCGAGATGTAGGGAATATGTTCATAGCGCGATTTGTCAATCGTCCCATCTGCCACGCCATTAAGATACACCTCCAATGCAGAATATCCTAAGTCGGTCAGTTGTGCCGCATCGGCAGGGTTATTCGGATTGAGTCCTATCTCCAGTTCATACTCATCAGGCAGTCCGTCAAGATCGGAATCGAGTGCCAACGAATCGCCCTCCAGAGCATCCAAGAACGGATATCCCGTAACGACGGAATCGCCCACATAGAAACAATCCATGCGCGAGAAACGAATATCATGTTGCGAATCAATGATACCCAACCATTGAGGCTTGGTTGCGCCTGCGAACTGAGGATTGACGGAGCCTGCCGCCTCACCCACCATGCGCAGGTCCTGCTCGTCATAGCGTGGCAGAGAAACCCCCGCACCCGTCAAAACAGCATGATAAGCCACCTGCGTATCTTCGGCGATGATACCACTGGTGATAGTGGGAGCGGAAAGAATATAACGATTGTAGTGCGTTTCGTCGGCAGTGGCACCTTCCAGATTAAACGCACGATTCGGATTGTTGTCGGTGTAGCCATACAGGTTATCATTATTAACCAATTCCAACACCGAATCCCGCCAGCAAGGTATAGGCGCATTGTACGGATTGGATAATTCAAAGCAATTGCCGAAGAGCAACCAACGTCCATAATCAGATTTGCAACTACCCTGCACAAAATAGCGTTGTGAGAGTTTGGCAGCCAAGGTGGTCGGCCCGCAACGGAAATAGTTATTCACCATATATACATGGTTGTAGCCTGCGGGATTGCCATCAGCGTCGTGATTTTTGGTGGTGTCGTTCTCGCCGCCATAGAGAGAATTTCTCTTGCCCCAATTGAAAATCACATTATTGACGAACTCATTGTCCACCTGTGCATCGTGATTGCGTTTGCCGTGTGCAAGGTCCGCCTCATCCCGCACACCATTGAAACGCGGGGTACGACTGACACAATTCGTAATAAGACAATGGTGCATAGTGGCATGCTCTCCTCCCCACTGCGTGGCATAGGAACGCTGCCCTTTGTGGTGTTTCGAATTGTAGAGTCCTTCACCGATAATCGACCATTGCACCGTAGTGGAATCACAATCGTAGAGTGTGAGGCACTCCTCCATAGACCATGTGAAAGAGCAGTGATCAAGAATCACATTGCGTGTATTCTCCACATCCAAACAGGGATAGTTGGTGTTGGGGATGTCGCCTGCACGGAAGCGGATATGGCGTATGATGATGTTTGGCTTACATATATATATGTTCGCGCCCGCGATGCAAATGCCACCTCCCGGGGCAGTTTGTCCGGCAATGGTGATATTCGGATGTGCGAGTTTGAGTTTGGTATTCAGATAGATAGTGCCACAGACCTGAAAAAGTACCGTCCGAGGCGTATCATCGCCACTGCGCAATGCCCAACGCAGCGTTCCCTCCACAAGGTTGTCATCGGAGCAGTCGTCGAGACGGGTAACGTAATACACATTACCGCCACGCCCGCCGGTAGCATACTTTCCATACCCCTCAGCGGTAGGAAAAGCCGGTGTATTTGCTATACATAATGCGTAATGGGTAATGAATACAACTAAAATGATCAGACGATAATTTTTCATAATGTTCATTTATGTTTCTTTTTGCCAATATAGAGTAGTTGCAGGCTGTTGAATATATTTTGCCAGACA
>USNU01000240.1 GCA_900556095.1 uncultured Bacteroidales bacterium
GGGGAATACCGATTGCATAAAATGTATAGATATTTATTCCCTGTTGCAAAAGGGGGATAAAAATGCAAAAAAGTTATCTTTTTGCCGTTTTCTTTTGTTTTGCATTTGCGTATTTGCTACATTGTTCGTATCTTTGCCGTGCGTTTTGGGACGCATAGTGTTTCATAGTAAAAATAGGTCGAGTTATGAACAAGACTGTATTCTGCTGTTTCCTTGTGGGCGTATTGTTGTCTGCCCTTGCTGTTGAGTGTTCTGCTCAGTCCCATTTCGTGCGCTTTTCTTTAGACGAGGCATATGTAGGCGAATACCCCCCCCAGGGAAATAGGGATATTATTCGCTCTGTCGGGGTTTTATCTTCGATTGGTTTGGGTTACCGTTATTCTCGGCGTCACTTCCTTCTGGATGTGGGGTCTTGTATGGCGTGTACCTATTTAATGATAGAAATTCGTAGTGTTTGTTCTGGTAGAAGATGCTGATTAAAATCAGCGTCTTCTATATAACATATTGTGGCAGTCAAAGATAGGCCATTGATTGCTATTAAGTATTATTTATCATATCAACAATTTTAAGCGTATGAAGAAAAAACTACTCGTTCTTTTGATAGCCGTGGCGGCTATTATTGTGAACCTTGGGGCTCAGACGATTGTTTTGTCAGAGAGTTTCGAGAAGGGTATCCCCGCGGGCTGGACGCAAGAAAGCGTGTTCGGAGATCAGAAATGGGTGACAGAACCCCTTGTTTCGGGAGAATCTTTGTTGTATCCGGATGGAGCAGTGTCCGGGTTAGGTCGTGCTCTGCTTCGTAACACGACAGGGGAGTCTAAAGGATATAAGACACGTCTTATTACTCCGGTAATGAATCTTGACACGGTTTTCCAGCCGATTCTTCGCTACTATCATGCGCAGATGAAGTGGACAGCCGATTTTGATACTCTACGTGTCTTATATCGTGTGTCGGAAAGCAGTAATTGGGTGCTTCTGCAGGAATTTACACAACCTATTCAGATGTGGACCAAAGAAACGGTCGAACTGCCACGTGTAGGCAAGACCTATCAAGTTTGCTTTGAAGGTAGTGAGAATATGGGGCGCGGTATTGTGTTGGATAGTGTAGTTGTTCGTTCCAAACCCGAATGTACTATTCCGCATGATATGACTGTAACCAATATGCATAAAAACGAGGTAACCCTCAACTGGTTAGCCAGTTTCGATGCTGTGAATTTCCATATTATCGTTGCAAAAACAGATGAAATTTTTGATATAGATGATACTGATATCGAGTCAGCCAAGGCCAATGGGCTGATTGTGAAAGATACGGTTGTCAGCGGGTGGCAGACTTATGTTCAGTTGACCAATTTGGAAGGTAAAACCAATTATGTGGCTTTTGTTCGTTCTCTATGTGAAAATGAGAACAGTGATTGGGGGGCTTACCCATTCTATATGAAAGCGATTGAGAATCTGCCGTATTATGAGAATTTTGATATTTCTCAATCTTCCGTAGTGGGACAGCACAAAGATTGGACTTTCGGTACCGACTTGGCTATTACGACACCGTATATCAACTGCAACCAATCGGCTACTGCAGCAAAGTATTTTGTTCGCAGTGGCTATGCATTGTGCTTTGCAGGCAAGACTTCTCCGGGTTCCGGTGCGAATATCGCCGCCAAGAACTATGCCTATGCGGCTACACCGATGATGGATGTGGACGACATAAGTACGTGCCAAGTCCGTTTTTGGGGCTCGTTGGGTAATTTTGGTTCGTATAAGATGAACGCACGGGCGATAATTGTAGGCGTGATGGATGATCCGGATGATATTACAACTTTTGTTGCGGTGGATACCGTTAAGATGTGGCGTTATGCAACATACGAGAATGTGCTGGTTAGTCTTGCTTCATACACGGGTGAAGGGCGTTATGTGGCGTTTGTGAGCCAATTTGATGAACCGAACCAATTCTATATTGATGATTTAACTATAGAGGAAAGACCGGCAGTACCTACTGTCAGCGGCGTTCAAGTGGCACCATTGGCAACGGGTGCGGAGTTGACATGGGATAATGTAGCCTCGGCTTATAATGTGTTGATTTCTACTGAAAATGCAGATGACGCAAGTACGATTGCAGCGGCAAAACGTGTAGTGGAGGCAAAGGCTTCTACGTCTGCTTATAAGGCTACCGGTTTGACAGAAGGCACACAATATTATGCTTATGTGCAGGCGGAAGGCGGCGAGTGGTCGGCGGCTAAACCATTCGCGACTTCGTACAAGAAAACACTGCCGATGAAGTTTGGATTTGAGACTTCGGAGGGAACAATCACAATAGGTACTTCTTCTACCAAATACCCGAAATATGTAGGAGTGTACTCTACGGCAAGCAATTACCCGACATTCCAAACCACTAAGAAATATGTGAACAGTGGTTCGCAAGCATTGAACTACTTTTTGGAACTCGGACGTGATGCGTGGATTGCGTTTCCTGTACAAGACTCTGTAGTACAAGGTTTGGAGATGGAGTTTTACATGCGTGTTTACTCTTCTTCTTATAAGAATACGGAAGTTACGGTCGGTGTAATGACTGATCCTGCCGATTTAACCACTTTTGTAGCAGTTGCTTCGTTTGCTACGGCTTCAGAGAGTTATGCACTTTGCTATACCGATTTCCTTTCCTATACGGGGAACGGAAAGTATATTGCCATTCGTTGGACGGAGAACGAGGCAGGAGGGGCTACCAGTAGTTCATATATGAAATCTTATCCTGTTTTGGATGATGTTACGATAGATGTGCTTTCCGATTGCGTAGTGCCTAAGTTGGGCGTGAAAGATGTTACATCTTCTACGGCTACATTGGAATGGACGGCGCGCAATATGCACTCGTTCCATATATTGGTAGATACCGATGGCGGTAAAACGGAGAACGATTTGACTGCGGCTTTGGCATCACCCGCTTCGGTAGTATATACCGATACGCTCAATGATGTGAATGGGTTTACAATTCCTACGGGAAAACTGCATTGGGGACGTACATATTATGCATATATTCGTTCCGTTTGTGGTGAGAATGAAAATAGTTATTGGAGTCGTCCGGTTGAGTTCACTTTAGGCACACCCGAGGCAGTAGCGTTGCCATATTTGGAGGACTTTGATTACTATGGCTCTGGTGCAGGCACTATGGCGGGCC